>CAZTGQ010000198.1:0-3649 GCA_964613345.1 uncultured Acidaminococcales bacterium
AAGCTTGGCAAAGACTTTCAGCATGCATGGGAGGATAGCGATTAAAAGCAAAACCGGAAACCTCCTCCTGAATTTTTGCTACCAAGCTTTTTGCCAAAGGCCAATTTGTCTCATTGGCGTTAACTACTATTTCCGCATCAGGCACTGTTTCTACCTTGTATTCCTCTAATTGTGCTAAGCTAAAGCGAGGATTATTTTTCACCATATAAATTTTCCTCCTGTCTTAAGCGAATGGCATTAGCATGTGCCTCTAAGCCTTCTGCTGTAGCCATAGCCACAATATCGTCTGCAGCACAGGCTAAAGCTTCCTTAGTATAAGCAATGATACTGGTCTTTTTCATAAAGGTTTCTACATTTAAGACGGAGTAAAAACGTGCTGTACCACCGGTGGGTAAAATATGATTAGGTCCTGCATAATAATCTCCCAAGGGCTCTGGAGAATAAGCACCTAAAAAAATGGCACCGGCATTGCGAATTCTGGGAAGTATAGCAAAGGGCTCTTTAGTATTTATTTCCAAATGCTCCGGAGCAGAAAGATTCGCCATAGCAATAACCGTATCCATATCCTTCGCTGCAATAATTTTACCCTGTTTAGCCAAAGCCTGGGCAGCAATTTCCTTCCTCGGCAATTTAGAAAGCTGGAGCTCTACTTCCTTCCCCACCTTTTTAGCTAAGGACAAATCATCAGTAATTAAAATAGCACTGGCCAGAGGATCATGCTCTGCCTGACTTAAAAGATCAGCCGCCAAATATTTATAATTGGCACTCTTATCTGCCACAATCAGTATTTCACTGGGTCCTGCCAGCATATCAATATCCACGTGTCCGTAGACAGCCTTTTTAGCTAAGGTAACGAAGATATTACCGGGGCCTGTAATTTTAGCAACCTTAGGTACCGTAGCTGTACCAAAGGCTAAAGCAGCCACAGCCTGTGCTCCACCCATTTTGTATATTTCCGTAATACCAATGAGCTTAGCCGTAGCCAACACATAGGGATTAATTTTGCCATTTTTACCGGCTGGAGCAGCCATCACAATACGTCCTACACCTGCTACAGTAGCCGGAATTGCATTCATTATTACACTGGAAGGATAGGAAGCTGTGCCGCCCGGTACATAAATACCTACGCTATCTAAGGCAGTCATTTTCTGTCCCAAAAGTGCCCCTGCAGGTCTTTCTGTAAGCCAGGTTTTAGGCATTTGCTCTTCATGAAATTTACGTACATTAGCAATAGCCCTTTTAATAGCCTCCATTACAGAAGGCTTTACCTGTTTTTCAGCCTCGGCAAATTCCTTATTGCTTACCTTAATAGTTTTTTTATTTACGCCTGAGCCATCCAATAGATTAGTGTATTTAAAAAGAGCCTTATCGCCTTCTGCTCTTACCTCACCTACGATTTTATCCACCACCTGAGCAGCAGTTAAGGGTGCGCCAAACATTTTCGTCACACCCTCTTGCACTCTAGGAGAAAGCACCGCTTCATCAAAAGCCTTTTTCTCCATTAAATCATTTATTTGCTCTGGACTTAACCTTCTACCATCTATAATATTCATTTACCTTACTCCTTTGCTAAGAGAACTTTTAAATCCTCCACCAATTTATTTATCCGTTGAAACTTAAGCTTAAAGCTTACTTTATTGGCAATTAATCTTGCCGTGGTTTGATGCACTACATCTATCTCTTTTAATTTGTTTTCTTTGAGCGTTGTTCCGGTCTCCACAATATCCACAATTAATTCACTTAAGCCTACAATGGGCGCTAGCTCAATAGAACCATTAAGCTTCACAATTTCCATTTGAATACCCAGCTTATTAAAATAATCACTGGCACTATGAGGATATTTAGTAGCCACCCGCAAATGAGCATAATCTGTTAGAAAGGGTCTTTCCTTCGCTTCCGGTACTGCCAGCATTAAACGACATTTCCCGTAGCCCATATCCAGGAGCTCATAAACATCTCTTTCCTCTTCTATTAAAACATCCTTACCAATAATACCAATATCTGCTGCGCCATATTCTACATACACAGGTAAATCCATGGTTTTGACTATAATAAAGCGTACTTTACTTTCTTCATTGGTAATAACCAGCTTTCTGGAGTCTTCCACCACATTGTCCGCACTAAAGCCTACCTGAGCTAAAAGCTCCACAGATTTAGCAAATAACTTTCCCTTAGGTAAAGCAATCGTAATATATTCCACCGTTAACATCCTTCCTATGCTAAAAACATCATGGTTTGACATTTATTATTCTTCGCTCTTTGAGCTGCCTCTTCTTTAGTCATGGCCTCTGTAGCAAGCTTGACTGTTTTGCCCTGACTACGCAACGCCACAGCCTCTTTAATGGCCTCTTCTTCCTTCCCCTCCGGCCACGCTACATAATAATCCCAACTGGAAGCATTGGTAAAATTACCTAATCTTCTCCGTGCTAAAATAATACGGTCAATCCCCATAGCAAATCCGGTAGCAGGTGCCCTTTGACCGAAGGCCTCCATCATAGTGTCATAACGGCCTCCACCACAAATATTAAAACCAATCTTCGGCGTATAAGCTTCAAAAACCATGCCCGTATAATAGTCAAGGTTACGAATAAGACTTAGGTCAAAGGATAGAAACTTTTCCACTTGATACGCCTTAGCTAATTCATAAATGGACAAAAGATTTTCCAGGGCCATTTTACTTTTGGCATTGCCCATAATGGGTAAAAGCTCCTTTAGCAAATCCGGTCCATCCTGCAAAAAGAAAAATCTATGAAAAATTTCCTTTAGCTCAGTCTTTAAGGCTAAATTGTCTACAAATAAATCAAGTCCTACAGCATTATGCTCCAAAACCAGCTTTTTCAGTTCTTCCTCCTGATTAGGATTTAGCTCAGCTTCTTCCATTAAGCCCTTTAAAAAAGCAGCATGTCCTAAGCTAATTGTAAAATCCGTAAGTCCTGCGGACTGCAAACTGGTTACAGCTATAGCCAATACCTCCGCATCTGCCATAGGTGCCTTTGCTCCTATTAATTCTACCCCCGCCTGACAAAATTCACACTGTCTTCCGGCCTGGGTTTCCTCATAGCGGAAAATATTGGCTATATAAAACAATCTTTTCAGTTCTTCCTGTTTATTTAGTCTAGTAGCCACCATTCTGGCCAGAGGTGTGGTCATGTCACTGCGTAAAACCAAGGTACGATTATTTCTATCCAAAAATTTCATGCTTTCATTAGTAACACCAACCCCACCTAAGGAAAAGGTATCTAAATATTCAAAAGTCGGTGTCTCTACTTCATCGTAACCCCAGCTAAGAAAATTAGCAGCGATCTTATCCTCCACTTCTCTTTTTGCTCGTGCTTCACCTGGTAGAATATCTCTAGTTCCATAAGGAATTTGCAAAATTTTGTTTTCCACTTGACTATTTCTCCCCTTTATTAATTTCCTTCATTACCTCTACATACCCACCTGCTCCATAATGCAGGCATTTATTAACTCTGGATACCGTAGCACTGCTGGCTCCTGTGGCCTTTACTATAGCTGCATAATTGGCACCCTGATCTAAGAGCTTTGCTACCTCCAGCCTTTGGCTAATGGCCTTAACCTCACTTAAAGTGCATACATCTTCAAAAAAGGCATCACATTCCTCAAGGGTTTTTAAGCTCAAAACCGCTTG
>CAZTGQ010000199.1:0-3647 GCA_964613345.1 uncultured Acidaminococcales bacterium
AGCCTTCCCCGGTTGGGGAAGGTGGCACGCCCTTGGCGTGACGGATGAGGGGTTATTACACACCAAAATGTGTTTTCATTAACTTCAAAAAATATTCCTCCGCCTCTTCCAATTGGTAATGTATTCTTGTAGCAACGACAAATTCCGAACGATAAGGTTTGTTATTCCCTGTAGACAAGTAAACCGGTGGTATCTCGTAATTTTTGAAGCATTTAACACAAATATCAAAACAGAAAGCCTGCCCCAGTCCTCTACTAGCTAAATTAAGACATGTATCTAAATTTCGAAGCATCGTAATCTCAGGATTAAGATGTGCTTCCCATAAAAGCTGCTTGCCAATACGACCAATCTTCCATTGAGTAGGGTCATTAATAAAAAACACTTCTTCCTTTAAATACCTCAAGTCTATCCACGGATAACTAAAACCCTTTTTTTGAACTGCAAATTTGATAAAAGTTGCCTTTGGATTAACACACAGCACCACTTCTTCAGTATTGATATGATAGTACTTAAATTCTCTATTACGTTCTGGAAGCGAGTAAATAGCAAGATTTACTCCCCCCTCACTTAACTCTTTTTCCAACTCATCAACATTACGTTCTTTTATATCTATGTGATAATTGGGAAATTTTTCTTTAAATGGCGGTAAAACTATTGGCAATATGTAGTTTCCTCTCGTAGAGGTTGTAGCTATGCTTAAACGCCCAGCAGAGTGTTGCACTATACGTGATATTTTTGTATCTAAATTATTCTGTAGCCGCAAAATTTCCTTTCCTGCCATCAAAAATTGCTCACCAGCATAAGTAGGATACATTTTTTTATTAACTCTTTCGAACAAAGGTGTCTTTAATTTCCTTTCCAATTTTTGTAAAAATTTTGAAAGTGACGGCTGTGAAATAAAAAGTGCTTTCGCTGCACTGGAAATATTACCATATTGTGCAATGGCCTGAACATAAATATGATCACGAAAGTCCATGTTACCTCCTCTTTTCTTTGACACCACAAAGCATAGCACATCCTTTATTTTTTGTATAGCTACAAAGCATAAAAAATATAACTTAAATATATTTTACACATATAAGTAAAGATGTTATCTTTGAACAAAAGAAAATGACAAACAATTCAAACTATTCTAGGAGAATGAAAATGACAAAAGGATATTACCACACCTCCGATAACGCCTACCTCTACTACGAGGTAACCGGCGAAGGAAAGTAAACAATACTATTTGTTCCCGGACATATGTGCACTACTAAATTTTTTAGAAAAAACGTTACTGAGCTATCTAAGAATTATAAAGTTGTAACTTTTGATAATAGAGGTTTTGGAAATTCCTCAAAACCTTTGCACGGCAATAATGTAGAACGCCACGCAGATGACATTTACGAACTAGTTTCCTATCTTAAATTAGAAAAAATTATTCTAATTGGTTGGTCCTTATCCGGTAGTATTGTTACCACTTACGCACATAAATACAACTGTAAAAAATTAGTTGCTCTTGGTTTATTAGATTGTTGTCTTTTTCCGTTCTCTCCTGAACCTTGGAATTCCTACAATTCTAGGAACTATAATATGGACGATTGGAATCAAAAATATCGCCTTTGGTACGCCGATCCTGAAACCTATTTGAAAAATTTTATTAACAGAGTTAAAGACGGTCTCTCAGAAGAGGAAATTATCATGGTGAGAGAGGAGATTGAAAAAACACCGCCATGGATTGGTTTTGCTCTTCATTCAGACTGGTGCCACACAGATTGCACAAAGCTGCTACCTCAATTAACGGTCCCCGTCATAATTTTTAGTGGAAAATCTAAAGGTCACAGTCCCTCCATGGGAGAATTTTACCAAACACAAATAAAGACTTATTGTGAACACCATGAGTTCACAACCGGTGGTCACATGATGTTTATGATTGAAGCACCAGTTTTTAATCATAAACTGCAATTGTTTATAGAAAAAATAACATTAAATTACAAGGAGTGACTCTTATGACACAAGCAATTGTAGGATACATAATAATTATTGTAATGATGCTAATGATTTTAAAAAAGAAAGCAACACCAGCCTTTTGTTTTGCTGTACTTCCCGTTATAGGTGCTCTAATTTGCGGCTTTGGTCCAAAAGAAATTCTCGGGTTTATCGACAAAGGTACTGCCACCGTTTGGAAAACGGCTATTCTTTTTATTTTTTCTGTATGTTATTTCAGCACCATGAACGATGCCGGCCTTTTTGACCCTTTAGTTAAAGGCTTAATAAAAAGAGCAGGCAGTAATATCACACTAATCATGATTGCTACTAGCTTAATAGCAGTTGTAGCCCACTTAGATGGCTCCTGTGCATCTTCTTACCTGATTACTATCCCCGCAATGTTACCCATATATAAAAAAATGCATCTCAATAAACTTATGCTATTATTATTAATAGGTTTATCTGTTGGCGTAATGAATCTTGTACCTTGGGGTGGACCAACAATCAGAGCAGCAACAGCTATCAAAATGGATGCCACGCAACTATGGACAGCCATGATTCCCATGCAAATTTTCGGATTGGTAGTCTCTCTTGTAGCTGCAGTTTTGTGTGCTCGTGTAGAAAAGAAACGTTTAGCAAAAGAGGGCATAGATTTAACATTATTAGCTTTTGGAAATGAAAACGATCAAAATATGAGTCATTTAGATCAGGATGCAGAATTGCGTAGACCTAAATTATTTTGGTTTAATCTTGTCCTAACTGCAATTATTATCGGGTTACTAGCCTTCACAAAAACTGCACCCTTTGTTATCTTCCTCTTTGGAACAATGATTGCCATGCTGGTGAACTATCCCGATTTAAAACTTCAGGGAATGCTATATAAAAAATATGCACCAAACTGTATCGACCTAACAGTTACTTTATTAGCTGCTGGAATTTTCTTGGGCATCTTTGCCAATACTGGTATTATCACTAAAATGGCTCAGGTATTAATCCAGATATTACCCGGCTTTTTAACAAAATATCTTTACATTATTATGGGTATTTTAGGTGGCCCCTTAGGACTAATCATGGGACCTGACCCATATTACTATGCAGTAATGCCTTTAGTTATAGAAACAGTTGCTCCCTATGGAATCACTGCAACACAAGTAGCACATGCCATGCTCATCGGAGAAAATGTAGTATTAAGCGTTAGTCCTTGCGTTCCAGTAAATTTCTTGGCTTTTGGCCTCTGCGGAGTAGAACTTAACGAACATATGAAATTCTCGTTTAAATGGGAATGGTTGGTAAGTATTTTAATGTTAATATTTGCCATTATAACCGGATTAGTATAAAGGTGATAATATAGTGAAACTAACAGAAGTAAAAGACCATACAAAAGCACTACTGGTGTGCATTGCAGGGAATTTATGTGACCCTCGAGTTTTTTCACAAATAACAGTACCTGCTAACATAGAAATTTGTTACCTAGACTATTTACGTGGTACAGGACCATGGGATATGGATTCAATGGGCTATCAATTATTAGAAATAATTAACAACCTCTCAGTCCCCATTGTTTTAGCCGGTTATTCCGCCGGTGGCGTGCTAGCAATGTCCGCTGCCAGCAAATCTCCTAGTAGCATTGCCGGTCTAGTACTTTCGAATACCGGACCTTGCAGTATTGGCCACGGTAA
>CAZTGQ010000200.1:0-3640 GCA_964613345.1 uncultured Acidaminococcales bacterium
AGAGAGCCTAAAGAAATCTTGTGGAGATCAATGCCTAAAAGATACATGCCGATAAAGGAACCAAGTAGCACCAGGGGAATGCAGACAGAAATAACGTAGCCACATCGCCTGCCCATGGATAAGAGACTAACTGCTAAAACAATAATAATGGCCTCGTAAAGACCCTCAGTGAATTCACTAATGGAGTCCTTCACCACTTGAGGCTGATTGGCTACCTGATGAAAATCAAAGCCCAAAGGAATGGTTTTTTGCATTTGTGCTACCATTTTATCAAGATTTTCACCTAGGGTAATGTTGTTACCACCGTCTTCCATGGAAATGGCAATACCAACTGCAGGTTTTCCGTTCACATACATTTTGGGCTCTGGTGGATCAGGATAGCCACGAGTAATGGTGGCAATATCTCCTAAGCGTACTGTGGTGCCATTAGCATTGAGTAGGATATTACTGATGCTTTCTACGCCCTTTGCCTTGCCGGTAAGACGAAGATAAACATTATCTCCCTTAATGTCTGCGGTACCGGCTGGATTCATACTGGTGTCTCCCTGAATAGCATTTTGTACGGCAGAGAGGGAGAGTCCCAACTGCGCTAGTTTAGTATTAGACATTTGAATATAAATTTTTTCCGGTTGGACTCCTAAGAGCTCAACCTTTTTAACGTCCTTAACGGTAAAAAATTGTCTTTTTAATTCTTCGGCTTCCACTCTCATTTCTTCATAGGAAAAGCTTTCGGAGGTGAGGGCGTAAATATTGCCGTAAACATCATCAAAACGGTCATTGTAATAAGGACCGTAAATGCCCTGGGGAAGCTCCTTGATATTGTCCTGGATATAATTGCGAATTTCCAGCCAATGACTACGCACGTTTTGATTTTTTACTTGTTCCCGCAAAATAACATTAATTACGCAGGTGCCAGGTCTGGAGTAGCTGGTAATATAGTCAATGTCAGGGGTGGCCTGGACTAGCTTTTCAATTTTACTAGTGTCCTGCTCCTGCATTTCGTCAGCAGTAGCACCGGGCCAAGCACAGGAGATAACCATTTGACGGATAACGAAGCTGGGGTCCTCGCTGCGACCCATGGCTGAAAAACAATAAATACCGGCAATGGTAATCAGGCCAATAAAGAAATAAACTATCTGCTTGCGCTGAATACACCACTGGGCTAAATTTAATTTCATGAATTAACACCACCCTCTAGCTTAACAACCATTCCTTCTGAGAGCTTGCTGATACCGCCGACGACGATGACGTCACCCTTTTTCAGACCGTCAGTGACCACAACCTTATCATCCTTGTAGCCATCCGTTTTAATGGACACCAGGGAAACCTTGTTATCCTTCACCACCCAAACGCTGGGAGTAGCTGCTGTTTGATAGATACTGCTTCTAGGTAGCAGGATATAGCTTTGGGCGCCCTCGTCTAGACTGACTTTCGCTGTCATTCCTAGGCGAGCAGAGGCTGGCATGGCTTCTATAGCTACTCGGACCTTGTAGGTTTTCGTAGTAGCATCGGCCATGGGAGCAATTTCCGCTATATGACCTTGAGCAGTAATATTATTGAGAGCCCAAAAGGTTACCGTAGCGCTTTGGTTTGGCGCAATGGTATTTAGTCTGCCCTCAGGTACAAAAATTTGCACCTCTCGGTTGCCACCTTGAACCACGGTCACAACAGGCGAACCTGCAGCAACCACTTGACCAACTTCGCCTGTTAAGGCGGAAACCACACCAGCATGGTCAGCTGTAAGCTTGGTATAGTTTAGTTGATTTTGGCTGGCAGTGAGCTGGGCAGTAGCCTGAGCTAGGGTAGCTTCAGCTGCTTGGTACTGAGTTTCATATTGGTCTCGTATCGCTTGACTAACAGCACCCTGCTTGTAAAGAGTTTGATAACGACTATACATATCCTTAGTTAGCTTGTAATTAGCTTGAGCAGAATTAACTGCAGCCTGACTGACATTGACAGATTGCTGTACATCCTTAGGATCAATTGTTAGAAGCACTTGACCGGCCTCTACAGTGTCGCCTAGCTGAACGCTTCTGCTGACAATCTTTCCTGCTACCTGAAAGGCTAGATTGCTTTCGTATTTACCTCGAACTTCTCCCGGATAAGTGTAGATGGAGGAGGCAGAGCTGTCACCTAGAGTCATGGTTCTCACTACGGGAACATCCTTTACAATGGTTGGTTTATGCACTATATGATAGATGGCATTGCCTAGGACCAGCACCATAAGTATGGAGACTAAGGCAGATAGTACTTTTTTGTGAGATAAGGCTTTGGTTTTCAGGTCATTAATATTCATGGTGTTAATCCTCCTTGGCTGTTTTAAAAGGAGCTAAATAAGTAGACACTAGCTCCATGGTAATTTCTTTTTCTGATTTTTCCTTGTCTCCGGGGTAGAGCAGGCGGAGCTGCTTACGAGATAAAAAGGCTAGAACCGTAATGCTTTCCAAAGTAAAGGCAGCGTGTCCGGCATTAAGCTCTGGCTTCAAATAGCCACTGGTAATGGCTTCCTCCAAAAGGCTGATAGTATATTGGTGAATAGCATCCAGTCCCTTAGTTACCCAGTCTCCGGACAGACCGGTGGGGGTTAGAAGCTCTTGGTAAATTAACTTAAAATGACGCTTGCTATTTAGCTGCAGGGCTAGAATGCTTCCTAAATATTCCTGTAGCTTAATTAAGGGGGAGGTATCTAGAGCGGCAATTTGCTTTTCTAATTTTTCTCTTATATTTATTTCTTTAGCCAGTACTGCTAAATAAAGCTCTTTTTTACTGCCAAAATGGTAGGAAATGAGAGCACTGTTAATTTTAGCTGCTTGAGCGATTTGCTTAATGGAGACGTTGTAATAACCGAATTTATCAAAAAGCTTGGCTGAAGCAGTGAGAATTTTGTTAGAGGTGTCTTGGGCTTTGGCAGTTGACATAGAGAACCTTCTTTCTAAAAATAAATTAATCGTTTAATTAAAAATATTTTAGCACAAAACTGGTAAAAAGCATAGAGGGTAGTAGAAATATTTGTTATAATAGCTACAGGTGGTGGATAATATGAATAATTATTTTTTAGGGGGAATTATAGTTCTCCTCATTATTTTAATTCTTTTATTGTGGCGGTTAAATGATGCTCTGCAAACTAGAACGCAGGAGGCCAGTCGCCTGCAAGAAGAGAGGTTGGATAGATTAAATCTTAATTTGGATCAGAAGCTTGCCGGTTCCTTGGGAGCTGTGAATGCTCGCTTGGAGGAAGTCCACAGAGGCTTGGGTTCTATGGAGAGTATGGCAGCGGGGGTAGGAGATTTAAAAAAAGTTCTTACTAATGTGAAAAATAGAGGTATCTGGGGGGAAATGCAGTTAGGTAATTTGCTCAGAGATATGCTTAGTCCGGAGCAATATGGTATTAACGTAAGCATTAAGCCTAAAAGCTTGGAGAGAGTAGAATACGCTCTCAGACTGCCAGGAACTAAGGATGAAACTGTTTGGCTACCTCTGGATGCTAAGTTTCCTCAGGAAGATTATCAGAGGCTTTTGGTGGCTAGAGAAAGAGGCAAGGAAGAAGAGGCAGGAGTTGCTCTCAAGCAATTAGAAATACGTTTTAAAGGAGAGGCCAAGGATATTCGAGACAAGTATATTTGTCCACCCTACTCCACGG
>CAZTGQ010000201.1:0-3633 GCA_964613345.1 uncultured Acidaminococcales bacterium
CCATAGCCTGACTTTGCTTCTACAGTGGTAACTCCCTGCTCTAGCATTTGTGCTAAAATCTTTTTGGTCTTATCCTTTAGCTCTTTAACGCTGGCTTCTCTAGTATTTTTCACCGTGGATAAAATACCTCCGCCGGCAGCTAAAATATCTAAATAGGGAACCCTGCGTAGCTTCATGCTGAGCTCATGCTCTCGCCAACCGCTAAAGACCAGATGAGTATGTGCGTCCACTAGACCCGGAGTAACTAGGCCTTGCTTAGCATCCAGCACCCTGTCAGCAGCTGGCTTAAAACCCTTGTCCGTGCCCACGGCAAGGATTTTATCATTTTCCCATAAAATCCAAGCCTTACTGAGCTGCAGAATTTCACCCTGCTGCTTTCCTCTTTTAGCGGCATTCCCAATAGGTGTAGCTAAAACTCCAATGTTATCCAATAATGTTTTCATAGCCTACCCCTTTTTATTTCTTCACTGCTTTTAACGCTGCTTCTACTACGCTATCTTCAGCCACATAGGGTAGCGTAATATGGTCGCTGGTTTTAAAGAGTTTATTGTACTCTACCACGGTCTCAATAGCATGCTCATTTCTAGCCCAGCTACGACGGGAAACACCGATCATTACATCCCAGGGGAGCGCAGCCTTTAAAATTGTATCCACACGCTCGGAGCCATCCAGCACCATACCAAAGCCGCCATTAATAGCTTTGCCAATGCCTGTGCCACCACCATTGTGCAGGGCAACTAGGCTCATGCCTCGAGCACAATTACCGGCATAGCATTGTGTCGCCATATCTGCCATAATATTGGAACCATCTTTAATATTAGAGGTTTCTCTAAAGGGAGAATCTGTGCCACCGGTATCATGATGGTCACGGCCTAACATTACAGGACCAATTTCACCCTTGCGTACCATGTCATTAAATTTCAAAGCAATATTTAATCTACCCAAGGCATCTTGGTAAAGGATGCGGCACTGAGTACCAACTACCATTTTATTAGCCTTAGCATCTCGAACCCACACCCAGTTGTCCTTATCCTGATAACGACGATTAGGATCGATTATTTCCATGGCTGCCGCATCTGTTTTATCTAGGTCCTCAGGACGTCTGGAGAGGCAGCACCATCTAAAGGGGCCATAGCCATAGTCAAAGAGACAGGGTCCTAAAATATCTTCAACATAAGATGGGAAGATAAAACCATCTAAATCATTTTCGCCATTTTTGCAGATGCTCTTTACTCCAGCATCATAAACAGCCTTTAAGAAGCTATTACCATAATCAAAGAAATAGGTTCCTCTGTCATGAAGCCTACAGATGCAATCATAATGTACCTTTAGAGTTTGATCCACTAAGGTTCTAAAGCCCTCAGGATCCTTGTCTAGCATCTGGGTTCTTTGTTCAAAGCTAAGACCCTGTGGACAATAACCACCATCATAGGGGACGTGGCAGGAGGTTTGGTCAGATAATAAGTCTACATGAACATTATGCTCAAGCATATATTCCAAAAGATCAACTACATTACCATGATAAGCAATAGCATAAGCTTCCTTGGCAGCCAGCTTTGCTTTAGCAATATTTACTGCCTCTTCGCAGCTTTCCGCTACGCCGCTAACCCAGCCTTGGTCAAATCTGGTCTTAATGCGGGAAGCATCAACCTCAGCAATAATGGAAACAGCGCCGGCAATAACAGCTGCCTTGCCCTGAGCGCCACTCATTCCTCCTAAGCCGGAGGAAACGAAAAGTCTTCCCTTTAAATCTCCGTCCTTGGCAATACCCAGCTTTAAACGACCTGCGTTCAACAGGGTATTAAAGGTTCCATGTACAATGCCCTGTGGTCCGATATACATCCAACCACCGGCGGTCATCTGACCATAGTTAGCAACACCAATAGCTGCTGCTCTATTAAAGTTATCATTGGAGTCAAACATACCAACCATAAGCGCATTAGTAGTGATAACTCTAGGTGACATCTTATGAGAATGGAAAAGTCCCATGGGGTGACCACTCATCATAACCAAAGTTTGCTCATCAGTCATGGCTTCTAAATATTTTTTAATTAAACGGTATTGCATCCAGTTTTGACAAACCTGACCTGTTTCACCATAGGTCACCAGTTCATAGGGATATAAGGCTACATCAAAATCCAAGTTGTTTTCAATCATTACCTGCATAGCCTTACCTTCAATGCAGTTACCCTTGTATTCATCTATAGGCTTGCCCCATAATTTTCCCTCTGGGCGGAAGCGATAACCATAAATACGACCATGCTCCTCTAATTCCTGGGCAAACTCTTGAGCCATTTGCTCGTGATGATCAGGATGAATATAACGCAAAGCATTTTTTACCGCTAGGGCCTTATCAGAGTCTGTCAAATGGGACTCTCTTCTTGGTGCTCTTCTAATACCTTCTACAAAGGCGGGGTATTCCGGCAAAGCATAATCCAGCTTAATCGTCATTGCCTCATCTACTAGGTTCATTTCCATAATTCTACCTCCCAAAATTAACTCCTAATGTATTTTAAATAATTCCTTATATCATGCTTTCATTCTAGTATAGAAATTGATATAATACTAATATCAATTATATATATTTGTTATAGCTAAATAGCATTACAAACTTTGGAGGTACTTCATGCTTTTTAAACAATTGCTCTATTTTAACGCCGTAGCGGAGACACTGAATATTTCTCATGCAGCTAAAAAGCTGTTTATTTCTCAACCCCCTATTAGTAGACAAATAATGCTTTTGGAAAAGGAACTGGGAGTAAAGCTTTTTGTACGAAAAAATAAGGGTCTAGAGCTCACAGAACCAGGTCTCATTTTACAACGCCATGCCAAGGAGCTTTTAGGCAATGTAGATGCCCTCCTAAGTAATGTAAAAGAAGAGGCGCATAGCTTTAGGGGCACTTTAAAGCTGGGGGTAATTCCCTCAGGCATGCCTTATCTCATGGAAAAGCTTAAAATTTACAAAAAAAAATATCCTGCCATTTCCTTGCATTTACGTTCTGACACACCTGATGTTCTTCTGGAGGAACTGGAAAAGGGAAATCTCCACGCTGTTTTCCTTCGTAATTTTATTCATCACAATACAGGGTTTTCAGAGCTCACTGTAGCTAATGACCCCTTAGAAATAATTCTTCACAAGAGCTTAGATCCAGCTAAAAGTAAAAAACATTTAACCTTTAAGCAGTTAAAAAATCTGCCGCTGTGTACCTTAAGGCCTAACGATACTTGGAAATACAGCGAATTATTTTTTGACGAATGTCGCAAAAGAAAGGTGCAACCTCTGGTACTTTTTGAGTGCAACGATACTCCCAGTATCATGCAGCTGGTGCGTACCGGCATGGCTGCCTCCTTTTTGCCTCTGCCCTTAAAGGACACTATTACCACTAAGGGTGAAGTTTACAGTAAGCCCGTAGAGGGTCTAAATTTATCCTCACCTCTAACCATGGTCTATACAGGCAGTACCTATATGCCCACCTGTCTTAGACTATTCCTTCATCTCATTAAAAGCAGTCTATCAGCACCAACCTTCAGCAATAAAAGCTTTGAATAAAAAAAGATGTAGCCTAAAAAGGCTACATCTTTTTTATAAGCTATGTAAAATCTCGCTGTAGATTTTTTCTGCCAGAGCCTCAC
>CAZTGQ010000202.1:0-3629 GCA_964613345.1 uncultured Acidaminococcales bacterium
TTAATAGGGACTATACTACCGGACCCTATCAAAGTAAATAAATATCACAAAAAAGCGCTTAGCTGTTAGCTAAGCGCTTTTACCTGTTCTTTAACCTTCTATTTTGTCCTTGCCATTATTATCGCTACCCTTTAGAGCATCACCATTATCTCTCACAGCCTGCAAGGTGCGAGTAAGATTGTCCTCTAGGTAGGAGAAAACATCAGAAGCATATTGCATGGATTCCTTGTGCAATTTATCAGCATAGGCATCAGCGGCAGCACGCATATCTCTATCGTACTGTTGAGTAGTTTCAATAATGCTGTTAGCCTTTTCTTCTGCAGCCTTGACAACTTCTTCTTGACGAACTAAACGATCTGCTTCGGCTTTAGCTAGCTCAACCAAACGGTCTCCCTCTGCTTTAGCCTGCTCCACAATATGATCAGCCTCAGTTCTGGACTTATCGATAATATTCTTTTGCTCTTCCAAAAGATCGTGAGCACGCTTAACCTCCAAGGGTACAGCCGCTCTCAGCTTATCTATAATCATAGTAAGGTCGGACTCGTCAATTAAAAGCTTATTAAGAATGGGTACTTTACTAGCCTCTAAAAGAATACTTTCCATTTCATCTAAAATTTTGTCTAACTCCATGGTTTATCAACCTCTCTTTTTTATTTATGCTTTGCTTTTATTCTTGCTACAGTGCGCTTAATATCTTCTTCAATGGAGGGTGGTACTAAACCTGCAATCTCTCCATCAAAATAAACTAATTCTCTAATACTGGAGGAACTCAAATAAGAATACTGAGCATTAGTCATAATAAAAACTGTCTCCAAATCCTTATTGATTTTTTTGATCAGTAGAGCTCTTTGGAACTCATACTCAAAATCAGAAAAGGCTCTCAGTCCTCTGAGAATGAAATTCGCCTGCTCCTGCTTACAAAAATCATTAAGCAAACCTGAAAAAGAAGTTACCCTCACATTAGGTATATGGGCAGTAGCCTTCTTAATCATAGAGACTCTTTCCTCCATGGAAAACATGGCCTTATCCTTACCAGGATTAACAAACACACTAATGATAACTTCATCAAACATTAAGCTGGCCCGCTCGAAAATATCGATGTGACCTAAGGTCACTGGGTCAAAGCTTCCCGGACAAACTGCTCTACGCACATTTCCTCCTACGCCCTAGGGCTGAATCTATAATTCCATAATATTATAGCAGAAAACATCCATTATTTCCACTCTATTAAGGAAATTTTCGTATCCCCGTACTTTTCCGTACGACAGGAAAGCTCTTTAGGCAAATAGCTTAAAGGATCCTCCAGTAAAGAATGCTCTAGGACAAGTAGTCCCCCAGCTCTCAACAGTGGATGCTCTACTAATCTTTTCACCACCTGCTGATTAAGTCCCTTATCATAGGGCGGATCAGAAAAGATGAGATCAAAGCTTTCTCCTGCTCTAGAAAGTCTTACCATAGTCTCTAAGGAATCCCCCTTAAGAATAGTAGCATCCTCCTGGGCCCTGGCCTTAGCTACATTATCAGTCACCAGCTTTAAGCTAGCTGCACTTAAATCTAGAAAAGTAATTTTTGCTGCTCCTCTGCTCCATGCTTCCAGACCTAAGTTTCCCGTGCCGGCGAAGGTATCTAGCACCCTAGCTCCCTGTACTCTAGCACCAAGAATGCTGAACAAAGCCTCTTTCACTCTATCAGCAGTAGGTCTTACTCTATAATCCTTGGGGGGAATAAGCCTAAGTCCCCTCGCCTTACCTGTAATAATTCGCATCTAATTTCTCCTGTTATGTTATAATATGCTTTATGGAAAGGAGGCCCTATAGTGAAAAAAATTTTTTTGGCTTTTATCCTTCTTAGCTTCATATTTATAGGCCTATTGTACCACACTCTCACTTTGGGTGGCACGGTTTTTTCACCTCCCCCTTTAACTGGAAATAAAAGTCTTATAGTATTACCCCTAGACAGTCGTCCTCCTTGCAGTGATTTTCCTCGTCAGCTAGGTGCCTTAGCCGGTTTTGAGATCGTCTCACCGCCTACCTCTCTCATGGATCAAAGAGAAAAGCCTGCCCAGACTAAATTACTCAAAGCTTGGCTGACCCAAGAATTACCTACGACTCAAGGAGCAATCATCTCCACCGATCTCTTAGGTTTTGGTGGCCTTTGGCAAAATCGCCTAGCACCTCTACCTGTAGCTAAAAGACAGGAGCTCTTAAATTATCTAAAAAATCTAAGGCAGACCAATCCCCAACAAGCCTTCTATGTATATAGCATTATTCCCCGACTTTTAGTCAGCGACCAAATTGTACCTGACTGTTGGTATCAATGGCATCTCATGCAGTGGTCCATTTCCATGGACAAAAAAATGCAAGGTCTTGCCTACGACAAGAAGCAGTATCAGGAGCTGCAACAAGAAATTCCTATGGAGCTAAAGGTAAAGTACACTAAGCTCTTCACTGAAAATGCTCTATGGAATAAGGAATTAACCCGTCTTGCCCAAGAAAATGATTTTTCCTTTCTCACCATTGGTCAAGATGATGCCATGCTCTTTGGACTCCCCAATTATAACCGCCAAGCTGCAGCTAAGAATTTCACCACTCTAAATTGTCCTTCCAGCTTTAAAGTAACCCAAGGTGCAGATGAAATAGGTGCTCTCGCTCTTGGGGTGCTTTATCTACAGCAGGAGCATATCCAGCCAAAAATATATGTGGACTATACCACTTCTCAAACCAAGGATTTAATTCTTCATTTTGTTCCCCTCACCTTAGAAAAAATCGTAGAGGATAAGCTAGCTCTTTTAGGTGCTCAGGCAGTACAAAATCCTCAAGAAGCAGATTTTATTTTTTTTGTCCACTGTGGTGAAGACGATCAAAAGAGCTATGCTTCTACAGCTAAAAAGCTTAAGGAATATATGCTCTCGAAGCCTGTGGCCCTAGTGGATTTAAGCAAGAATTTCGTAGCCAGGGAAGCTCTTCTCCCTGCTCTTCTAGCTATGGACGTTCCTTTACCTAAGCTTTTAGCCTATGCAGGTTGGAATACAGCCTCCAACTCTATTGGAACTGCTTTAGCACAGGCAAGCATCGTTTATGCTCAAGGTCAAAAATTACCACAGGATAAGCTCCCCAGTCTCTATGCTCAAAATGCCACCTTTACCTTGGCGCGCCTCCTAGACGATTGGGCCTATCAGAAAAAAATACGCAGCAACATTAAGGATTTAGAAGATTTAAATGGTGTTGCCGCAAACAATACTCGTCCTCATACAGCTCTAGTGGCAAATTATATCGCCAGAGAACTATATTTTTATAAACAGCTTCTCCTCTATGGTTCCTATCGTCGCCACAGCTTTTTCCAACAGGGAAAAACGGCCTACTATTTAAAAGACTTTGACTATAGTGTTGAGCTACCCTGGGACAGATACTTTGAAATAAAGCTAATTCTACATCCCACCTTTGTAAAAAAAGAAATTTGACAAACCTAGGTTCTATCCTTATAATTGTATTGTTATGGCGGGGCGTGGCGCAGTTTGGTAGCGCGCTTGGTTCGGGACTAAGAGGCCGCAGGTTCGAATCCTGTCGCCCCGACCAATATTATTCTTTACTCGCATATAAAAAAGGGGCTGTAACAAAATGAGGTTTTTC
>CAZTGQ010000203.1:0-3626 GCA_964613345.1 uncultured Acidaminococcales bacterium
ATGCTTCTTAGTGCAGCTAGCGCTATGGCTAAGCAAGAAGAATATTTGTGTGAAATAGACTCTAAGTTCGGCGATGGAGACCACGGTTTAACCATAGCGAAAATTGCTAAGCTTTTGCAGGAGAAGGTGCCTCAATGGAAGAATGAGTCCATGGCTGAATTTTTGGGCGATATTGGAATGGAAATCATGGAGGTCCGTGGCGGCAGTGCAGGACCCTTGTATGGGACTCTTATTGGCGGTTTAGGAGCGCAGCTTACAGGAGAAGATGAGGAGCTTGATGGCGAAGGAGCCAAGCGAATGTTAGCCGGCGCTTTGGCAGAAATGCAGGATATTACTACAGCTAAGATAGGAGACAAAACCATGATGGATGCTTTAATTCCAGGAGTTAAGGCAGCACAGGAATCTACTGGTGAGGCAGATGCTATTTGGCGGGCGGCAGCAAAGGCAGCTCAAGATGGGGCTAAAGCCAGTGAGCAATTTGTAGCTAAATTTGGCAGAGCGAAAAGCTACAAAGAGGAAACTATTGGTACGCCGGATGCAGGTGCTGTATCCACTTCGTTATTTATTACAGGTATGGCTGAAGGTATGACCAAATAAATTACACAAGGAGACGATTACCATGATGAAAAAATTTATTAACAAACCGGAGAATTTAACTGATGAGCTTTTGGATGGTTTAGCTGCTGCTCATAAGGAGTTAATTTACCGCGGTGAGGAAAATATGATTATTAATAGGAAGCTAGATGCTGCGGACAGGGTTACCTTGGTGACACAGGGCGGAGCAGGTCATGAACCGGCTATCTCTGGTTTTGTAGGAGAAGGAATGGTGGATATTTCTGTGGTGGGGGATATCTTTGCCGCTCCAGGACCTAAGGCTTGCGTAGATGCTATTAAGCTAGCTGACCGAGGTAAGGGTGTACTTTATATTGTTTTAAATCATGCCGGAGATATGTTAACCGGTAATATGACTATGAAGCAGTGTTCTAAATTAGGACTTAACGTGGTAAAGGTAGTTACTCAGGAGGATGTTTCCAATGCACCTCGCAGCAATGCTGATGATAGAAGGGGCTTGGTTGGTTGTATTCCTACTTATAAGATTGCCGGTGCAGCAGCTGCGGCAGGAAAAAGCTTGGAGGAGGTTGCTGCTATCGCTCAGCGCTTTGCTGATAATATGGCAACCCTAGCTGTCGCTGCTAGAGGAGCTACTCATCCTTCCACAGGTAATCCTTTAGCTGAATTGGCAGAGGATGAAATGGAAATTGGTATGGGGCAGCATGGTGAAGGTGGCGGCGGTAAGCAAAAGCTTAAGACTGCTGATGAAACTGCAGAAATAATGGTTAATGCTTTACTCAAGGATATTGGTATCGTATCCGGCGAAAAGGTAATGCTGATTATTAATGGCTCAGGTGCTACAACCTTGATGGAGCAATTAATTGTTTATCGTAAATGCGAAGAAATACTCAAAGAGAAAAACATAGAAATTGTGGCAAATTATGTTGGTGAATTATTAACGGTGCAAGAACAGGCTGGTTTCCAGATGTTCCTAGCTCGTATGGATGATGAACTGCTAGAGCTATGGAATGCTCCTTGCCGTACACCATACTTGACTAAATAAAAGGAAGGTAAAGATATGGCAGACAAAGAAGGAAATAAATTAGCAAAGGATTATGGTATTGGTGTTTTACCGCCTTCTCAGGATTTTCATGTTAAAGGCCTTGCCCATAAGGAGTGGGGCATGCAAACTCGCCTATCCAAAATATTCCAAGATGATGGCAGAACCATTATGCTGGCATTTGATCATGGTTACATTATGGGGCCTACGGCCGGTCTAGAACGATTGGATTTGGTTATTCCACCTCTACTGGAATATGCGGATTGTCTTATGGCGACAAGAGGTGCTCTGCGCTCTTGCATTCCTCCTAATTGCCGGAAGGCTATTGCCTTGAGAGCTACGGCGGATACCTCTGTGCTAAAGGAAGATATGAGTTATGGTGTGCTTGGGGTAAATATAGAGGATGCTATCAGACTAAATGCTGATTGCATGGCTGTACAGTGTTTTGTAGGAGCAGAAGGTGAATTGGCTTCTCTGGAAAATTTATCGCAAGCTGTTAACGCCGGAGAAAGGTATGGCATACCGGTTTTAGGGGTAACTGCGGTAGGTAAGGAAATGGAAAGAAATGCCAAGTACTTTGGCTTAGCTACAAGACTTTTAACGGAGCTAGGTGCTCATATTATTAAAACCTACTATTGCGAGGACTTTGAAAAGGTTACAGCAGCGTGTCCTGTGCCCATCGTTATTGCCGGAGGTAAGAAAATTCCGGAAAAGGATGCTTTGGCTATGGCCTACAGAGCTATACAAGAGGGTGCTGCCGGCGTAGATATGGGACGTAATGTCCTTCAAGCAGATAAGCCTAAGGCGATGCTAGAGGCTATTGCAATGGTTGTACATCAAGGCATGAAGCCTGAAAAGGCCTATAAGAATTATCTAAAACTTTAAAAGAGGTGAAGCTCATGAAAGAATTTGTCCATGTAGGTGTTCCTGTCAACAAGGTTATGCCGGGAGAGGTTTATGTAGAAGGTATTAAATGTCATATTGCAGCTCCAGAAACAAATGCTTGGCATATCGAATATCTACGGTTTGAAGCTGATACGCCGTTGCCCAAGGCTTTACAGGAAATGGGACACGTGGCTTATAAGGTAGATAACCTAGATGAGCTTTTAAAAGAAACAGAGGTAGTTGTAGAGCCTTGGATGGCAGATGAGCATACTCGCATTGCTTTTGTCATGAAGGACGGATTTCTATTTGAATTGATGGAAGTAAAGTAAAAAAAAGAGGGTCAAACCTCTATTTCTTAAGAGGTTTGACCTTTTTTGGGAAAGTTTTTAGGTGTTTAACCTAGGGATGCCCTTTAAGCATAACTAAATAAAATTAATGTTGACAGTATAGAGCTTAGTCTGATATAATACCCATTGTCGCCAAGCGTTTATGTTTGGTATATGGTGGCTATGGTGAAGCGGTTAACACACTGGATTGTGGCTCCAGCATGCGTGGGTTCGATCCCCACTAGCCACCCCATTTAAGACAATTTGCCTATTGGGGCGTAGCCAAGTCGGTAAGGCACGGGACTTTGACTCCCGCATGCGTTGGTTCGAGTCCAGCCGCCCCAGCCAATGATTCACTAGCTCAGATGGTAGAGCACCTGACTTTTAATCAGGGTGTCCCGGGTTCGAATCCCGGGTGGATCACCAATTTGCGGATGTGGCGGAATTGGCAGACGCACTAGACTTAGGATCTAGCGCCGCGAGGCGTGCAGGTTCAACTCCTGTCATCCGCACCAAATTAAGAGTACATCAGGTATTGCATGATGTTCGAACACTTAGAAAACACTGCTTTTACATGGTGTTTTCTTTTTTTTGTGTCCTAAATTCGTCCATTGTTAGACCATTGTCACTCAAATGTGTCCAAAATCTCTGATGCTTTTTGGTCAGCAGTATTAAGATAATGTGAATAAATATCCCATGTTACTTGGGTGCTACTATGTCCTAATCTTAGTGAAACAGTGTGGGCATTTTGGATCTATATTAATAAAGTAGACACAAATACATGTTACTTGTTACAATAAATT
>CAZTGQ010000204.1:0-2142 GCA_964613345.1 uncultured Acidaminococcales bacterium
TGGGTGTAAGCATGAAGCAGCTACGCAGTATTCATCAGGGTGATATTATACCCTTGAAGAATGAGGTGCAGGTTCATGCCTTAAAAGGAAGATATGTGGGCTTTGGACCCTTTATGCTGCTTAAAACTGTTTTGAATCCTAGAATTATCAAATATTCTCAAAATCTTATGAAGCTGGCTAAAATGCATAAGCGTTTTGCCGGGGATGATATAACACTGGCTTATCATGTGAAGGCAGAAAATCAGGAGATATTGTTATTAGGGAGCTTAGCCTTGGATGATAGAACAAGCTATCCTCCCAATGTGGATGTTTTAATATTGCCCTATCAGGGCAGCAGCTCTCTGCAAAAAAAGGCCATTACTATTATACGCAAGCTAAAACCTAAGAAGGTTATTCTAAGTCATTTTGACGATGCTTTCCCTCCCCTTAGCAAAAGCATTAATCCTAAGAAATTTCGCTTAGCTATGAAGCGACGTTTGCCTGATATACAAGTGGTAGTTCCTCAGGTAGGAATTCCCCTTGACCTGACTATGATTGAGGATGAGAAGGAGAAGACGAATGAAATTTAAATTTGCTCATAATAATTTTAATGTTTTGGATTTAGAGAAGAGTCTTGAATTTTATGCTAAAGCCTTGGACTTAAAGGAGGTTAAGCGTAAGGAAGCCTCTGATGGTAGCTTTACCTTAGTTTATTTGGGAGATGGCGTGACGCCTCATGCGCTGGAGCTTACTTATTTTAAAGATAGAAAAAAGCCCTATGATTTAGGGGAAAATGAATTTCATTTAGCTTTTCAAGTTGATGATTTTCAGGCAGCCCATGCAAAGCATAAGGCTATGAATTGCATTTGTTATGAGAACGAAGCCATGGGCATTTATTTCATCAATGACCCTGATAACTATTGGCTGGAAATCGTTCCTACTAGAAAATAAAAAAGCTTGAAAAAAATATTTTTTCGAGTATACTTATACATATACAATTTTTATGCATATTTATGAGGAGGGGAACTAATGTATAAGGTTTTCATTGATGGACAGGAAGGGACTACCGGTCTAAGAATTTTTGAAAGATTGGGTCAGAGAGCAGATATAGAAATTTTGAGAATTAAGGAAGAATTGCGTAAGGATGTAGAGGAAAGATTACGTTTAATTAATGCTTCTGACGTAACCTTTTTATGCTTGCCGGATGCTGCTTCTAAGGAAATCGCAGCTGCTAGTAAGGACAGCAAGAGTATTATTATAGATGCTTCCACTGCTTTTCGTTGTGATGACCAGTGGGCCTATGGATTGCCGGAGCTAGGTGCAAGCTATTTGGAAAATTTAAAAAGCAATAAGCGTATCGCTAATCCAGGCTGTCATGCTACAGGTGCGATTGCTGTTATTGCTCCCTTAGTGGCGGCAGGCATTGTGCCCAATGATTACCCTTTCACTGTAACCTCTCTAACAGGTTATTCCGGCGGTGGTAAAAAAATGATTGCTGAATATGAAGGACCCCATAGCACAGAGGTGGATGCACCTAGAATTTATGGTCTTAGTCAAAGTCATAAGCATTTGCCGGAGATTAAAAAGCATTGCCATTTGGCTGCTGATCCTATCTTTTTACCTATTGTGGCGCCTTACTACGCAGGAATGCTGGTAACGGTTGGCATTGTTAATAAATCCGGTAAAACCTTAGCTGAAATACATAAGCTTTTTGCGGATTTTTATGCAGACAAGGAATTTATTCAGGTGGCGGCTCTAACCGATACGCCTGCCTTACTTGGTTCTAATACCTTGGAGGGTAAGGATTACTTAAAAATATTTGTTTGTGGTAACGAAGATAGAATTACCATTTCCTCTCAATTTGATAATTTAGGCAAGGGTGCAAGCGGAGCAGCTATTGAGTGCATGAATATCGCTCTGGGCCTTGACCCCAAAACAGGTTTGGATTTTTAAAAAATGAAGCTTTGTCTAAATATTTTTTGAATTTATAGGTTTATTTTGTCATAAAAATACTGGCCTCCAAAAGGTGATTTTTTAGGTCTAACTTTTGTGGGGGCGGTGCACCTTGCATAAATGCAGGGTGCTTTTTTGTATGTTCTGCAAAAATAAAATTTTGAATAGTATATTTTATCTAACTCAAGTAAATCAGACCATCTGAATTCA
>CAZTGQ010000204.1:2152-3623 GCA_964613345.1 uncultured Acidaminococcales bacterium
TAGTATATTTTATCACAAAATACACATTTATATATTGACAACGATAAATGTGTAGGATATAATTTGAACAGTTAAATAAGGAATGTGAGAACGATGGACTATAAAGCTGATGTAGGGCAAATGGATGTGTTACCACTTGTCGGCAGAAGGATGCCATAGGTTAAGAAGCCTTGCAGATGGATATTTAATTAAGAATGCAGATTTTATTGATTATAAAAATGTATTGTCGAAAATATATGTAATAAATAACAGCGATTGTTCATAAAATAAACAAGGCAATCTTTGGATTGCCTGTATTTTGAATTTTCAAATTGATACATATAAATGCGTAAATGTAAGGAGGGATTTTTTATGGTAATACTAAATAGAATCGATATATTTTTGTAAGACTAAGTGCTTGGGAAAAATGACTAAAAACTGGTATCCTGTAGTTAATTATACCTTATGCGAAGAATGTGGAACATGGGTGAATAATTGTTTACACATTGTATATGACAAAGAGAAGTCACTTTATACGATTGTTGTAAAAACAGACGACTACATCGACGATTACAACGGTTGTGGTAATTGTTGTCCTGTCGGGGTAATTACTTATGCCGGTGACGATACAGGTTGGACACCTCCCAATGGTAAAAAGGAGGAAGACAGCTGTGGTTATAACTGTAACGGAGGTGGATGTTGTGAATAATATGGCTTCAAATAAAAAACTGTTTCTTAAAATAGGAGTTGTAATAGCCATAGTTGTTGTGATTGTTGAAATATTTATTTTTAAATCATTGAAAAATAAAGAAGATACAAATCCTCAAAATCCTATTTCTCAAGTACAAAGCGCCGATAGTACAAATAGTGTAAATACTTATCCTTTAAAAATTAGTAAAACCTATCTTAGTGAAATAAAAGCATACGGAATACCTACTGTCATTGATTTCGGGTCGGACTCTTGTATTCCATGTAAGCAAATGGCTCCTGTTCTTGAAACCTTGAATAAAGAATGGCAAGGCAAAGCAGCTGTTCAATTTATGGATGTTTGGAAATATACAGATGGGGTTAGTGATTTCCCTGTTTCTGTAATTCCTACTCAAGTTTTCTTTAATGCAGACGGAACACCGTATGTACCAAGTGAAGCTATACAAAAAGAAATGGAATTTACGATGTATTCTGACAAAAATACAAAAGAGCATATTTTCACAGTGCATCAAGGAGGGGTAACCGAGGAACAAATGCGAAAGATATTTATTGAAATGGGGGTCAAGTAATGATAAATGAGTGGTTAGAACAACTATCATCTTTTATAGAGAGTAGTTTTTGGTTAGCGCCGTTTTTTGCACTCATTGCAGGAATTTTAACTTCCTTTACACCTTGCTCCTTGTCTAGCATTCCTCTTGTTATCGGTTATGTTGGAGGCACCGTTCAAAATAATACAAAAAGAGCATTTAAGTTATCCTTAGTTTTTGCACTTGGTTCAGCTGTG
>CAZTGQ010000205.1:0-3609 GCA_964613345.1 uncultured Acidaminococcales bacterium
AAAGCTGTAACTAAAATGAAGTTGAAAAACCTCATTTTGTTACAGCCCCTTTTTTTTTTCGCCACTAAGCCTTCTTTAAAGGTGGCACACTCGTCCCTAAGCCCTCCCCTTTTGGGGGAAGGTGGCACGCCTTGGCGTGACGGATGAGGGTTGCAATATAGGGTAGTATTGCATAAAAGCCTTCTCCGTTAGGAGAAGGCTTTGTCCAATCAAAATAGACTATTAATGTCTACCTTTTTCTTTAACATCTTAGACTCAAAGAGAAAATCTTGCGTAGCAACCAGTTGTTTTTTTGTTTCCTGGGTGATCTCGGGTGTAAAGTCGTAGAGTGGATACATGGCAGCGACTGCTTCTTTACTGAGACCGGTTTCCTTGGCTGTTAGAGCTTGGACTTCTTCTGCGTTCTTAGCAATGTAGGATAATACTTCTTTATGCACAGCCAAGAAACTCGCACAGGCCTCGGGATTTTTTTGATAAAAATCCTTGGAGGTAGCAATGAGAGTTAAACCGGAAACAAGTCCTTCTCCGTTAGTAACTAAGTGCTTCCCTGATTTTTGAGCAGCATAGGCCAGAGGTCCTGCTAAAAGAGCACAGTCCACACTGCCACCCTCCAAGGCTGCTTGAGCCTGGGGCAATCCCATGGAAACAAATTTAACATCCTTCATGGATAGCCCACCTTTTTGTAGATAGGCTGCTAAAAGCTCATGGAGTATTGTACCCTTAGGTCCGGCAATGGTTTTACCTTTTAAGGCACTGGGGGAGGAAAGAGTACCATCTTTGGCGTAAAGCATAAAGGCTTTAGGCGCGGTGGAATAAACACTTAAAATTTTCAGCTGGGCGTCACTAGCTGCTGCCAGCAGAAGGGAAGAGCCACCAACGCAATTTAAAATCTGAATATCACCGGAAGCCAATGCTGCAGTTTGATCAGCTCCTGAGGTAAGAGGAGAATAGCTAAAGGATGTACCCTCTTTTTCATAGGCTGATTTTAAAAGCTGTTTGTTCTTTTCTACAATACTGGGTACATTGAGAGGCGCTTGCACATAGGTAGCCACCAGCTTTTTCAGCTTTGGCGCTGCAGGAGCCTTTTTAGTACTGCTTTGACAGCCTAAGGAAATTAAGGCCAGCAGGCAAGCTAATACGAGAAAAATATTTTTAGTACGGTTTAACATGGAGCACATCCCTTCTTGGTATTTTATTGTATATCTAAAGTGTTTAAGAGTTGACGCTTGTAGGCAATAAAGGTAGGACTTAAAATATCTCGGTCTTTATTTTGGGGTAAAGCTATTTCTAAGGCAATACTACCTTTTTGCAGGACGAAAATTTTATCCGCCAAGGTCAGAGCTTCGTCAATATTATGCGTAACTAAAATGATTCCTGTTCCGGTGGAGTGACTGATGCTTAAAAGCTCCTGCTGCATTTTTCTTCTGGTGAAATAATCTAAAGAGGCAAAGGGTTCATCCATCAAAAGCAGTTCACTTTTTACTGCCAGGGCTCTAGCTAGAGCGACTCTTTGCTGCATACCGCCGGAAAGCTGAGCGGGATAAGTGGACCTGAAATCATAAAGGCCTACAATTTTTAGCAGTGCTTCTAAATATTTAGGGTCAAGCCTCTGGGTACAACCGAAGGTAATATTTTCCTCAGTGGTCAGCCAAGGCATCAGTCTTGCTTCTTGAAAAACCATACCCAATTTAGTCGGCTTAGAAAAGCTGATGCTGCCACTAGTTGGTGTCTCCAGTTGAGAAATCAGTCGCAAAAGTGTGGTTTTACCACAGCCGCTGGCGCCTAGGATGACACTGATGCTCTGACAAGCTGCTTCTAAGGAAAGATCTTGTAAAACGGTAAGCTCTCCATGAGTTGTGGGATAGCTTTTACAAAGCATATTTATGCTAATAGTACTCATAGGTGTAGCTCCCTTCTATAGGGAAAGTAATGCTTTAAGAGCAGAGCAAAAAAGCTATCTAGGAGCAGCCCTAAGATGCCGATGGTTATAATGCCTACTAGAACTTTATCGCTGCGAGCCATAGTCTGACTGTCTAAAATCAAATAGCCTAAGCCACTGCTGGCGGCAATCATTTCTGCTCCTATAATGGCTCTTAGGCTATAGCCTAAGGCTAATCTAATACCTACTACAATATAGGGTAGGGCATAAGGAAGAATGATTTTTTTAAGAAGCTGAGAGTGCTTAAAACCGAAAACCTTGCCTACCTCTAATAGCTTAGCATCGCAGGTAGTAAAACCGGTACTGAGGTTAAGGTAAAGAGGAAAAAAAGAGGCTAGGATAATGATAATGAGCTTAGAAGCTTCCCCTATACCAAACCAAAGAATTAAAAGCGGTATGAGAGTTAGAGGAGGTACATTTCGAAGAAAATTTAATAGGCCTTGGTAATAGCTCTGCAGCTTAGGAAAATACACGGTCATAATAGTCAAGGCAAAGGCACTTAACGCAGCTAAGCTAAAGCCAAGTAGAATTCGCTCAAGACTAATACCGATTGCCTCTAAGAGTTCTCCTTGAGAGAGCATTTCCAGGAAAGCTGCATAAACAGCTGCCGGTGGTGGTAAAACAAAGCTGCTCCATATTTTTAGCTGGCCTAGGATATACCAGATCAGTAATAGCAGTAGAAAGATCAAGGGGCTACGTCCCCAAGTATGCTTAGCCATGCTAAGCCTCTACCTTGGACGGGGAATAGACAGTCTTTGCCACAACGCCTGGCAAGCGACCAATCTTTCCGGAGAGAGTGCTGATAGCATCCTGAGGTGCATCTATAATGACGCTAATAATATTAATTTTGCGCTCTCTATAGGGTAAACCCATTCTGCCTATAATATAGGAGCTGTAGGTATGGAGCAGTTCGTTAATGGCCTGCACAGATTCCTTATTTTCTATGATAATACCGATAATTGCTACGCGTGTTTCCATGTCGTCACCCTTTTCCTTAGAAAATAAAATAGCCCCATCTGATGATGGGGCTATGAACAAGTTTCTCTTAGCCACAGCTTTCGCCTCAAGATAATTTCGGCGTCAGATGTTTTACTTAATGTGATTTTTTAAGCTTACTGATTAAGAAGGGTGAGAAGATGGATAGAAGACTAAGCACAATCAAACCGATACAAATAGGAGTGGAAAATAAAATGCTTACATCACCATTTGATAAGGTCAGAGAGCGGCGCAAGCCTCTTTCTCCAATAGGCCCTAAAATCAGTGCTAATACTACAGCAGCTGGATTGAGACTAAATTTACGCATTAGGAAACCTAAAATGCCGAAGATAAACATGAGCACCACATCAGTGAAGCTGTTGTTGATGGCAAAGGAACCAACTACGCAGAGCACGAAGATACAGGGAATTAAAATAGCGTCAGAAATCTTGGCTATCTTAGCAAAGTATCTTGCTCCAAAAAGACCAATGGCCAGCATGAAGAATTGAATGAAAACAAAACCACCAAAGAAGGTGTAGGTCATAGGAGCATATTTAGTGAAAAGCTCAGGACCGGGCTGCAAGCCATGAATGATAAGACCACCCATTAAAACTGCAGTAACACTTTCTCCGGGAATGCCTAAGGTCAAGGTAGGAATTAGAGAACCGCCTGTTACAGCATTGTTGGCAGCCTCA
>CAZTGQ010000206.1:0-1936 GCA_964613345.1 uncultured Acidaminococcales bacterium
CACTGGCGCTAATAGCTTTTACCGCTAAGGCAGCCATTTTAAGTCCTACAGGGTCTCTGGTAATTTTTGTGGTACCGGAAACAATACCGGCAGGATCGCCTATAGCATCCACCTTCACTACTGCGTCAGCATAAATCTCAGGTAAAGAAAATCCTCCCAAAGGATAATCAGCTAAGGTATCTGTGACAATTACCACATAGTCTGCTTTTTGCGCGTCGCTAAAAGCATAACCCAAGCTACCACAAGCAGCAGGGCCATATTTACCTGTGCAATTACCCATGTTATCAGCCATAGATGCGGCAATGAAAGCAACATCTATGTGACTGCGTCCGGTATCAATAGCACCAGGTCTGCCTCCATGAGTTCTGAAAATTACAGGTTTTTCCATAATGCCTTGAGAAATAGCTTCACCTACAGCTCTGCCCATATAATCTGTTTCAATACCTGTAACCACCTTATTTTTGATATGCTCTAATAAGGGAGCATGTACGTCAAAAATAGAACTGGCATTAATAGTTAAATCCTTATAGCCCAATCTGGCAATTTCAGCCATAACTAAATTCAGTACAAAGTCACCGTTACGCAAATGATGATGAAAGGAAACTGTACCTCCGTCCTTTAAACCACTAGCCTTGATGGCATCAGCTAAGCTGCCTAGTAGCTTACTCATTATCTTCACCTTCCATTCCTAATGCTTTAGCCATTTCCAACACATAGGCTGCTCTATCTACAATGGGTTTATCTATCATTTTGCCCTTTAAAGAAACTGCCCCCTTACCCAAGGCCTTACCCTCGGCAATAGCACGGAAAACCTGTTTAGCATAGGCAATATCATCTAGGGAAGGTGAAAATACTTCATTAACAATATCCACCTGACGAGGAGAAATGCAGGCCTTACCTGTATATCCTAAGCCCTTGCCAAACTCAGCATCTAAGCGCAGTCCCTCATCATCATTAATATTGGTAAAGGGAGTATCATACGCCTCTATACCGGCAGCTCTGGCGGCACATACCACTCTACTTCTGGCGTAGAAAACCTCTGTACTGGCTTGAGTACGGACACATCTTAAATCTGCCGTTAAATCTTCACAACCGATAAATACTGCACAAACTCTTTTATCAGCCTCTGCAATATGGAAAGCATTTTCCACGCCTCTGGCAGTTTCTATCAGGGGCATGATTTTCGTTGCACCTAAGGGCATACCATGCTTTTGTTCTAAAGCTGTAATGTAAGTAGCAATTTCTACTATTGTTTGGGAGTCATCAACCTTCGTAGGCATAATTACCTGAGGACCACAAGGAATAATTTCATCCAAATCCTCCTGCCACATGCCGGAGGAAAGAGGATTAATACGGACTATAATCTCGCAGCCCTTAAAATCCATGTTTTTTAGAGTATTACGCACTAAAATTCTAGCCGCATCCTTTTGGTCAGGTGCTACTGCATCCTCTAAATCCAAAATCACACTATCAGAGCCTAAAACATCACCATTAATAATAATGTTGGGAGTATTGCCCGGTAAAAAAAGCATGGTTCTTCTCATTTTACTGCACCTCCCTGGGCTCTTTTTAAAGCGGTTTCCACTCTGGCCTTAATAACGCAATCCAAAGCTCCTCTATCCTTGAGGAATATTTTTGCCGCTGAGACCTTTTGCTCCGCTAAAGTATCTTCTATTGCTTTTAAAATAGCTGAACCGTATTGAGCCTTCACTACAGACTCTACTTCCACTTCAATTTTCTGTGCTGTACTTGGCTCCACATAAACCAAGCAATCACTGGATTCTACTGTTCCGGCCATGGCTTTACTGATAATTTCCATTTTCTAACCTCCATTTACTCAATAAAAAGAGACTGATTCCTCAGCCTCTTTTTTGTATTTACTATTTTAAGGCCTGTAAAATAACACTGGACAATACCAGCATAAAGGCACCACCAA
>CAZTGQ010000206.1:1946-3589 GCA_964613345.1 uncultured Acidaminococcales bacterium
ACGAGAGGAAATCTGGGCAAAGGGCATTACTACCATTCTCTTAGAAGCGGAAAGTACTGCCACATCACCGGTACCACCCATATTAGCCATACAAAGTCCGGCTGTAATAGCTGCTTCTATAGGATAAAAGCCTACTACATAACCCATAATAGATGAACCAATAATCGCACCTAAAACAGTAGCAAACACGAGAAGAATATAGGTAGGAGTTAAAGCTTGAAGAATAGTACCCATATCGGTATAGGCAACACCGATACCTACTAAAAGCGGTGCTGTGAAGTTTTTCATAATGAATTGGAACCATTGATAGCAACCATTAGAAATTTTTTCTGGAACAATATCAAAGGCCTTACAAATAGCAACAGTTAAAATCATCCAAGCATAGAAGTGAATGCTGGGGCATAGCTTTTGAATAATACGTCCCCATACCATAAAGGTTGTGGATGCCAAAAGGCCAATACCCATAACCTGTAAATCAATGATATTTCTCTTGGCTGCTTCTTCTTTGGATTCTAAAGCCATATCATCTTCCGTGGTGCTAAAACCACGCAGCATTTGACCTTCACCGGTCAGGCTGGTCATTTTTTTACCTAGACGATCTAATAAGCCACCTGCAACAATGGACATAGCATTACCTAAAGCTACTGCCGGCACCATAACAGATAAAATTGCTTCTGGAGCTGTCTTTAAGCTAGAACCAAAGATTTGAGCCAAGGGAACTGCACCGGCTCCCATACCACCACCCATAATAGGAATGGCAATATACAAAATAGCCTTTAAAGCACCATAACCGGAAACAGCACCAATTGCACCGGCAAGACCTAAAGCAACGGCTACGCCGCCGATAATAGCCGGTAAATATCTAAAAGCAGCTTTAATTAGAAGCTTTCTGTTCATGCTCAGCATACTGCCAGTAATCAAAGCAGCAATATAGAAATCTAAAAATCCTTCGCCCTTCATGAAGCTGGAAATCAACTTTGTCGTAGCAGGGGGTAAAATCTTTGCCCAAGCTAAATAAGCAGATACGAAAATAGCAACGATAGCACCGCCGCCAAAATAGGTATTTACGATAGGAAGCTTATCACCTACGTAATTTAATACTAAACCTAAAATAATAATAATCGGAAATGCACCTACCATACCTTTGGGTAAAATGTTAAAATAACTGGAAACCAAAATTACTACTGAAATAATAGCAAAATACAAAATCGGCAAACCAAAAAGGGTAAAGCCCTCTTTTCTTTCCATGTTTTCTTCACTCACAACCATCGCCCGCTTTCCTTTTATAATAATTAATTAAGTAAATTATAAAATATTCAGATTATTTTGTGAATGTTCTTTAAGTTTCTTCTACCTTATTTAAGTATTTTTCATGTAAATCCCTAAAATATATACTTAAAAATTATGTTATACTTTAGACATTAAAGAAAAAGAGGCATAATTATGTTAAATAAATTAATTAATTACTGTAAACAGCTCCCTTTACAGCGAAAAATATCTTTAAGCTACTCCTTAGTCTTTCTCCTAATCATCGCCTCCCTGCTGACACTTACCTTTAAAATTTGCTATAGCAATTTAAGCAGGGCTTTAGACGATAATTTAGAAAATGTAGCCTATATTGTCAGTAAAAACCAAGATGTTAT
>CAZTGQ010000207.1:0-3193 GCA_964613345.1 uncultured Acidaminococcales bacterium
AAATGATGGGCCTTCCTTCTCCAAAGACCTTAGAGGAATGTGCCCAAAGAGCCATCCTAGAAGGTGCTGAAAAGCAGTGGGTTGATAAAATGGCTGGTGGTAAAACAGGCGTTCTTGGTATTATGCATTTTGGGCGTCCAGGTAAGGTGGTTGGCCTGCGCTTTGATATGGACTGCAATGATGTGGGAGAGAGCACGGCCCCGGAGCATTTCCCTAGAAAAGAGGGCTTTGCCTCCTTACATGACAACTTAATGCATGCCTGTGGTCATGATGGACATGTTACCATTGGTCTTGCCGTAGCTAAGCTTTTAGCTGCTCACAGGGAAACCTTGTCCGGCACTGTGAAATTCTTCTTCCAACCAGGAGAGGAAGGTGTGCGTGGTGCAAGAGCAATGGTAGCTAGTGGTATTGTGGATGATGTGGACTATTTCCTCAGTGGACATGTAGGCTTTGGTTGTAGAGAGAATAACGCTTTAGTTTGTATGACTACAGGTTTTCTTGCTACTAGCAAATTAGATGCTACTTTTACAGGTTTGTCAGCTCATGCAGGAGGAGAACCGGAGGGCGGAAAGAACGCTCTCTTAGCAGCAGCTTCCGCAAGTCTAGCCTTGCATGGTATTCCTCGTCATAGCGGTGGCGCTTCTAGAATTAATGTAGGTGTGCTAAAGGCTGGTACGGGCAGAAATGTTATTGCCGATACTGCCTATATGCAAATTGAAACTAGAGGAGCTACAACAGCTATTAATGATTATGTGCGTGGGCAGGCTTCTAATATTTTGCAAGGGGCAGCTAACATGTATGATGTTAAGGTTGTTGTTACCGAAGAGGGCGGTGCTTCCGCAGCCCTTTCCAGCGAGGCTATGGGTCGTGAGGTTTATGAGCTTTTAGCCAAGGAGAATGTCTACAACAAAATTTATTTAGAAACAGGATTGGGCGGCAGTGAGGATTGTTCCTATTTTATGGATAGAGTTCAAGCTCACGGAGGACAGGCCATTTACATGATGTATGGGTCAGAAATTGCAGCCGGACATCATAACCGCAATTTCAATTTTGATGAAAGCACAATGCCCAAGGCTGCTGGTACAATAGCTTATCTAGTGCAGTATTACGGACAAAAATAAGCACACTTTGAAAAACTCTCCCAACATGGGAGAGTTTTTCTTTGCCTTCTCTGCTAAATTTTTTTTATTCTTAAAAATTCTCTTGACTATGCAGTGACGGTAGACCCTATCTTTAGCGTAGTAAGCAAAATGAAAAGGAGGACAAGCATATGTCAACGAGAAGAGTATCAGTGCTTAACTACAAAATGACTACCGCAGATGGTAGCGATTCCTGGGGTAGAGTGCCCTTTGGCAGACAATTCGATTTCTACGGAGATGTGGAAACGGAGCTAATGATTTTAAACGATGGTGACGAATCTCTTTGCTTGGGCTACACAGATCTTGAACTATTAGAGGATGTGTATGTAGGAGATCAATTGGAATTTAGAGCAGAAATGACGAAGATAGGTGCTACTTCCAGAACCTGCAAGGTTACTACCTATAAGACTGCCACCTTAGCTGCTCGTATGGGTGATACTAAGGCAGGAGAAGGGGCTATGCATTATTTCTCAGAACCTAAGCTCATAACCCGGGGTACAGTAGTTTTAGTTGTGCCTAAGGAGCATCAGCGTGGTGAGCAGCCCAGTGGCTTAGTAGTAGATCCTTGGAGAGAGTTATCATTATAAAGGAGGGAAAGATAATGGAAAAACAAGAAGTAACAATGAGATACAGAATGTCGGACAGAGATGTTTACTACGGTGGTGGTGTGGTTAATGGTTCACGCTCTATTACCTATATGGGAGATGTAGCAGAGCTTCTTATGTCTAAGGTATACGGCAAGGTGAGCAGATGCTCCAAGGTTAGAAAGCTCAGACTTTTTGCTCCTGTGTTTGCTGGGGACTATTTAGAATTCATCGCTAGGCTTACAGGGGAAGAGGGCGGAAAGGCTGTCATTGAAGTGCGCTCCTTTAAGGTTTGCACCTTGCCAAAGAATCCACCCTTCCCCAGCTCCATTGACATGGAAAAGGAGCCTCCCATTTCTACGGCGGCAATTTTTGAGTATGATTTGCCTAAATAAAAGGAGTTAATGATGCAGGCCTTATCAGGTATAAAAATTATTGATCTTACCACGGCTCTCAATGGACCCTTTTGTACAACTCTTTTAGGTGATCATGGAGCTGAAATTATTAAACTGGAGCCACCAGGAGGAGAGCAGTGTCGCCAATGGGGCCCTTTGGATGCTGCTACGGGAGAAAGTTATTTTTTTGCTTTCTTAAATAGGAACAAAAAGGGCTGTACCTTGAATTTAAAAACTGCCAAGGGCAGAGCACTGTTCTATCAACTGATATCCAGTGCAGATGGTCTAGTAGAAAATTTCAGACCGGGAGTTACGGCTAAGCTAGGAATTGACTATTCCACTCTCAGAGGTATAAATCCACACCTGATTTATGCCTCTGGCTCTGGGTTTGGACAGACAGGTCCGTTGTCACATAGGGCCTGCTATGATATTGTAGCCCAGGCTATGGGCGGTATAGTCAACATCACAGGCTTTCCTGAGGGACCACCGGTGAAGGTAGGACCATCCATAGCAGATCATGTGGCTGGTATTTATCTCACCGTAGGTTTTCTTTTAGCTTTGCACTATAGAGATAAAACAGGAGCGGGGCAGCATATTGATATAGCCATGCTAGATACTGTTTTTTCTATTTTGGAAAACTCTATTGTTAAAACTACTATGGCCGGGGAAATTCCTCAAAGACAGGGGAATATTGATCCTTCCATTGCGCCCTTTGATATTTATCCGACCCTAGATGGCTATATTGCCTTAGGTGTGGGGAATGATAAGCTCTTTGCCAAGTTTTGTCTTACCATAGATAAACCTGAGCTTCTAGCTGACCCCTTGTACACCACTAATGATTTGCGCTGCAAAAATTATACTAAGGGCTTAAAGCAAATTATTACAGCTTGGACGGTAAACCATACCAAGGCAGAAGTAGAAGCTATTTTGGAAATGGAGGGGATACCCTGTGGTCCTGTCCTAAATATGGCAGAGGCAATTTATCATCCCCAAATACAGGCTAGAGAAATGATGGTACACTCCACCCATCCACTTTTAGGCGAGATGCATTTTCAGGGCTGTCCAGTGAAGATGA
>CAZTGQ010000207.1:3203-3581 GCA_964613345.1 uncultured Acidaminococcales bacterium
TTAACGCCACCTCAAATAAAAACTCCTGCTCCCTTACTGGGACAAAATACTCAGGAGATCTTTCATCTGTCTGACAGAGCTTATAAGACCTTAGTCGCAGAGGGCGTCTTCTAGACAGGTAGGTAAAAGTTTGCTATACTTACTACATATCCCAGGGAATATAGAAAATGGGGTGATAGTAAGTGAAAGAGCAGGATTTATACTCCATCGGTCAGGTAGCCAAAATTTGCCATATCTCGGTTAAAACACTTCGTTATTATGATACGGTTCAGGTTTTAATTCCTCTTGTGCGTAGGGAGTCCAGTCAATATCGCTACTACAGTAAGGCACAGTTAATTAAAGCTTGTATGATTAGGCAGCTGCGTGATAGCGGCTTTT
>CAZTGQ010000208.1:0-3576 GCA_964613345.1 uncultured Acidaminococcales bacterium
TTTTGAGTAAAAAGGCTAAGCTTCTTACACCTGAGCCCGTGGTTGAATTAGCTTCTAAAGCAGTCTTACATAAGGATATTGTAGATAAGACGGGGTTAGAAGCAAAGGTAAGAGAAATATTAGGTGTTTAAACACAAAGGGGAGGTGCTTTTAAAGCACCTCCTCTTTTTTTTAAAGCAATTCTTGTAGCTCCTGCAATTTTTCCTGAAATTTGGTCAGGGTAATTTGAATAGGAAGGGGTGTGGTTAAATCCACTCCTGCCTTTTTTAAAAGATCTAGAGAATAGTCACTGCCACCGGAGCAAAGAAAGCTTAGGTATTTTTCTACAGCCCCAGGTTCTTGGGCAAGAATTTTGGCGGCGAAGGCAGTGGCAGCACTGTAACCTGTAGCATATTTATATACATAAAAGGGTGTATAGAAGTGAGGAATTCTCGACCACTCACTGTCCAAGGCTTTATCTAAGGTTAAGGCAGGGCCATAATATTTTTCGTTTAGACTGTGCCATAAATCCTCCATGTAATCGGCGGTGATAGCTTTGCCCTCCGTAATCTCTTGGTGAAATATTTTTTCTAGCTCGGCAAATTGGGTTTGACGATAGACAGTGGTGCGTACCGCTTCCAAAAATTGGTTGAGTAAGAAGATTTTCTGCTCTCGGTTAGCCTTGGTTAGCATGTGCTCTAGCAGTAAAACCTCATTGGTAGTGGAAGCTACCTCGGCACAGAAGATTGTATATTCTGCAGTGGGAAAGGGTTGATTTTTGCTGCTATAAAAGCTATGCATGGCGTGGCCCATTTCATGAGCTAAGGTTGTTACTCCGTTATAGCGAGGCTGGTAGTTTAAAAGTACGTAGGGATGGACCCCGTATACTCCCCAAGAATAGGCACCGGAGCGTTTACCTTTATTTTCGTAAATATCAATCCAACCACCTTCTAGACCTTGAGCCAAATCCTTGACATATTCCTTGCCTAAGGGGCTGATGGCATCAAGTACAGTGGCCTTAGCCTCCTCAAAGGTGAAGTGATAGGTGTCTCCGCCGGCCTTAGTGAGGGGAAGGTATAGATCGTAGGGATGATACTGCTCCAGCTTGAGCACTTCTTTTTTTAGGGCAAGGTAATTGTGGAGAGATGGTAAATTTTTTTCTACAGTGGACAGAAGATTATCATAAACCTGCACAGGAATATTATCGCTATCTAAACTCATGGCTCTAGTGTCCTTATATTTGTGAGCCTGAGCATAGAAAAAGCTGCTTCTAGCCTTGGCATTGAGGGTAGCTGCTAAGGTATTGCGGTAGTGTTTGTAGGTGCCCATGAGATTGTGAAAAGTATTTTCTCTTAGCACTCTGTCCGGGGAGGTCATGCTTAGAAGATAACTACCTTCACTAACAGGCTTGCTCTCGCCCTCGCTATTTAAAGCAGGAGGAAAGGTTAAATCAGCGCTTACCAGAGTATGAAAAATTTCTGCCGGTGCACTTGTAGCCAGAGTGCTTTGAGATAAGAGAGTTTCTAAAGGAGCAGAGAGTACATGACTGCTTTGTCTAAGCAGATTATGAAAATAATGATGATAGGCCTTAAAAAGAGGCTTGGTGGATAGCTGCTGTAAAAAATCAGTTGATAAAGCCAGAAGCTCCGGCTCTATAAAAGCGGTGGCGTTGTTAGCTTTGTTTAAGAGAACCTCGCATTTGCCCGTTAGAGCTTGGGCCTTGTTGTCGGTAGCATCTACATCCTTTTGCAGACGTGCATAGGGGTAAAGCTTTTCCAGTAGTTTTTCTACGCTGCATTTTAGCTCTAAGCAAGCTAAAATGCTTTCTTCGTTCTCTAGCCTTCCTTCATAGGAGGCTATTTCCTTGCTTAGAGTAAGTACCCTGTCATAGTCAAGCTGCCAAGCCTCCTCCTGGGGATAAATGTGGGTAATGCTCCATGTATAGGCGGCCGGGGTTTGGGACCTGGACTGATCATTTTTGGGGGTAAATTGTAATAAAGTTTCCATAATTTTAAAAAATCCTCCTTTTACAGTTAATTTTTCATAAGAAATATGTTATCATAAGGGCATTATATCATAATTAAGTGGGGGATAAAAATGGAAGTTACGGAAATCACAAAATTACGCCGGACAGTTTTAACGAAGTTAGCGCAGTTTACCTATGCTGGTAATTTGCCGGAGCATGTTTATGATATCCTGCAAATTGTAGGAGAGAATACTCCTCGTTTGCGTTGCTGTGTGCATAAGGAGCGCGCCGTTCTCAAGCAAAGAATTAATATTGCCTTAGGTCAAGTGCCGGAGATGAATATTATTGCTTCAGCTAAGAGAGCCTTGGAAAATCCTGTGGATACCAGTAACCATGTTATTGAGGTATTGCCGGAGGCTTGCTCTGCTTGCCCTGTTAATAAATATATGATCACCGATGTGTGTCGTCGTTGTTTGACTCATAAGTGCATGAATGGCTGCCCTAAGAAAGCCATTAGTGTTTATCAAGGACGCGCTCATATTGATTATGACGAGTGCGTGGAATGCGGTAAGTGTCAGAAGGCTTGTCCTTATGGTGCTATTTTGGAAATTGCCAGACCCTGTGAAAATGCCTGCAAGGTTCATGCTATTCATATGGGACCCAACAGAAAAGCTGAAATTGATAAAACTAAGTGTGTGGAATGCGGTGCTTGCCGTAATGCTTGTCCCTTTGGTGCGGTAGAAGAAAGAAGCAGCATTGTGCAATTGATTCAAAGAATTAAAGCAGGAGAAAATGTTTATGCTCTTTTGGCACCATCCTTTGTGGGACAATTTGGGATGAAAACTACTCCGGGACAAATTGTAGCTGCTTGTAAAAGATTGGGATTTAAAGAAGTAAGAGAGGTTGCTGTAGGTGCTGATATGACTGTGCTGGCAGAAGCAGAGGAATTGCATAAGAAGGTTCCTCATGAGCAAAAGGTTATGACCAGCTCCTGCTGCCCTGCTTTTGTGGCTACGGTAAAGCTTCATGCACCTAATTTAGCTAATTGTATTTCTGATACAGTGTCTCCCATGGTAGCTAGGAGCAAGGCTGTACGCCATGATGATAAGAGTGCGGTAACGGTTTTCATTGGACCTTGTATTGCTAAAAAAATTGAGGCGCGAGAGCATCCCGATGAAATAGATTTTGCTCTTACCTTTGAGGAGTTAAAGTGCATGATGGATAGTCAAGGTATTGACCCAAGTACTATCGAGACAGATAAATTCCATGCTGCATCCTCTGCTGATGGCTGTAGCTTCCCTCAAAATGCCGGCGTGAGCACGGCTGTAGCGCATTATTTAAAGGATACCTATGCTGCAGAGGTTAAGGCTCATTATGCTTGTGGCTTGGACAATTGCTTGACAGCCTTAAAGGATGTAGAAACCGGCAAATTAGATGTGGAATACTTAGAGGGTATGGCCTGTGACATGGGCTGCTTAAATGGACCCAGTGCTATTAGCGAACCGGGTATTACCAAGGTATTGCTGAAAAAGTTTGCTGCAGATACCAAGAGCGCTACCTCCAAGGAGAATCCCTTTGCACATGAATGTATGGAGGGTGTGGACATGGATAGGGTATATTTGCGGAAATAA
>CAZTGQ010000209.1:0-3552 GCA_964613345.1 uncultured Acidaminococcales bacterium
GGATTGATGTGGAGCTTAAGAGGCAGGGCTTGAAGGCGGATAACATCATTGAAGTTAATTTTCTGGATATGGTTATCGACTTTGTAAAAATGGGTATGGGGATAGGTTTTGTCATTAAGGAATTTGTGGAGGAGGAGCTGGAGGATGGTACCTTCATAGAAGTACCCTTAAATCTTGACATTTATCCTAAGGAGGCAGTTTTTGTCAAATTAGTAAAGGCTGTAGAGCCGCCCTCGGTGGAAAAATTTTGGCAGATGTTGTCTCAAACGGAAATCTAAATCATGCACCTGTTATTTAGTGGCTGTAAAGATAAAAGACGCAGATAGGAAGCCAAGGAGTGGTTTCTATCTGCGTCTTTTTGTTATTGAGAGCTAGAAATTTAGCTATGTTTAAAGGATGCTTACCGGCATTTCTTAGGGGTAACGAAGTCATCTATTTTAGCTCCGGGAGCTACCATGGGCAGAACTAAATCTTCCTTGGGTATAATGGCTTCCAGTAAAAAGCTCTTGCCTAAAAGCTGAGCTTCGGCTGCTTTGTCAAGGGCTGCGAGAAATTCTTCCTGGGTTTTTACTTGCAGGCCCTCAGCTCCTGCGGCTCTGGCAAAACCTAGAAAGTCAAAGGGAGCTAAGAGAGAAGAGGAGTAACGCTCATTATAAAAGACCTGTTGCCATTGGCGCACCATACCTAGACAGCTATTATTGAGAACTAAGCTTAAAAAGGGAAGGCGCTCTTTCACCGCTGTATGTAGCTCCATTCCTGTCATTTTAAAACCACCGTCACCAGCAATGCTAACTACCTGACAGTGAGGCTGTGCTAGCTTAGCACCTAAGGCTGCAGGCAGACCAAAGCCCATAGTGCCACAGCCACCGGAGGTTAGAAATTGTCTGGGCCTGGAAATGGCAAGATGCTGGGCTGCCCACATTTGATTTTGTCCTACGTCGGTAACATAAATAGTATTTTCCTGTGGGTAATAGGAATTTAAGGTACGCATAATCCAGGGGGCAGTTAACTCCCCAGTATCCTTTTGTTCTTCCTGGCTTTGCCAAGCTTTAATTTTCTCCCACCAAGGATGGAGGGATAAGGTATTTATCAAAGGCAGTAGCTCTTGAAGGGTGGTTTTTAAATGTCCTACCAGGGGGAGAGTAGCGGAAATATTTTTGTCGACCTCTGCTGGGTCAATGTCTAGGTGAATAATTGTTTTTTCACCTGCATAACGGTCACGATCGCCGGTGACGCGTTCGTTGAAGCGACTGCCGGCTACCAGCAAAAGATCTGCCTGAGCAATGGCCATATTGGCCGCAAAGTGACCATGCATACCTGTAAGTCCTAAGGACTGGCAATCTTCTGAGGGAAAGGAACCAATACCCATAAGAGTGGTTACTACAGGTAGTCCTGTTTTATGTGCGAGGTCTTTTAATTCTTCAGTAGCTTCGGCTAAAACAGCTCCGCCACCAACTAAGAGTACAGGTCTTTGAGCTTGACTTAAAAGCTCACTTGCTTTTAAGAGGTTTTCAGGGGAGACCTGTGTGGAGCTTGGGACAGAAAAAGCTTGAGAAGCTTCACTCCAGGTGAGGGTGGATTTTTGGATGCAGCTGGGGATGTCGATGAGGACGGGACCTGGGCGACCTTCTCTAGCTAGGTGAAAGGCCTTGCGTAGGGTGGGCAAAAGATCCTCAGGCTTTTCTACCAAAGTGTTATACTTGGTAATGGCTTTGGTGATGGAGATAATGTCTACCTCCTGAAAGGAGTCCCTACCTAAATGGGAGAGGGGCACCTGCCCTGTTAAAACTACGAGAGGCACTGAGTCTAAATAAGCGGTGGCCATACCTGTCACAATATTAGTGGCTCCTGGTCCTGAGGTAGTAAGGCATACGCCAACCCTACCACTGGCTCTGGCATAGCCATCTGCAGCGTGAATGGCTCCTTGCTCGTGGACGGTAAGTACATTGCGAAAATCGCTGTCATAAAGTGCATCATAGAGGGGAATAACCTGTCCTCCCGGATAACCAAAAATAGTATTCACCTTTTCTTCTTGTAATAATTTTACGATAGCTTCTGCTCCGGTTAATTCCATACATCTCACTCCTTTAAAAAAAATAACGCCCCTGTGTAAAAATATACACAGGGGCGTTTGCACGCGGTACCACCCTAATTTATTTCTCGCACCGATCCAACAATCGGCTCGAACTTAACGTGTTCGTTACGCATCATGCTACTGGATAATCTTTCGCTGATGAGCTCCTGGGTGATTTACTCCATAAGCACTTCCTACTGATTTCCACCAACCATCAGCTCTCTTGAAGGACGTTACCTATTTTTCTTCCCAATCATCACTTTTATTTTTTCTTATGCAGTTATATTTAAATACCACTTAAAACTATATGGTTTACATTTTGCCATATTAGTAATGCTGTGTCAAGCCCTTTTTGTAAAAATATTTAGAATGAGAAGGGATGAGTACCGAAAACATGATAATTTATAACTTTCTTAGAGAGATAGATAGTGGTACAATAAATACCAATATAAAAATTCGTTTATGAGGGAAGAATGTATGGAAAAGAAACAACAAAGACAGATGTCCGAGTCACTGCTGGTGGGTAGTCTTTTAGCTATAGTAGGTGGTTATTTAGACGCTTATACCTACCTTGTACGTGGGGGAGTTTTCTCTAATGCTCAGACAGGTAATATTGTGCTCATGGGTATGAGTCTGGCAGAGGGACATTTTTTGCAGGCCTTTAATTATTTCACCTCTATTTTTGCCTTTGTGGTGGGCATTCTTGTGGCTGAAGGTGTGAAGTTTAAATACAAGGCCTATAATTCTCTGCATTGGCGGCAGATTATTATTGCCTTAGAAATAGTAGTGCTCTTAGCAGTAGGTATTTTCTTCGGTCAGGACCATAATGATATTGCAAATATTTGTGTAGCAGCAGTATGCGCTATTCAGGTGGAGGGGTTTCGGAAGCTTCATGGGAACCCCTATGCTACTACCATGTGTACAGGTAATTTGCGCAGCGCCACAGAAAAGCTTTTTTGGTTTGGCTTAAAGAAGGATGATATAGAGGGAAGAAAAAGTAAGGAGTATTATAGTGTTATTCTTTGCTTTATTCTAGGCGTTATGCTAGGGGGAGTAGCTACACCCATTTTCTTGGAAAAGGCTGTTTTAATTGCAGTGGCTATTCTCTGCGTAGTGTTTGGTATCTTGTTTTGGGAGGAAGAAATTATTTAATCGTCCCTTGAGGCAATGGTATTTTGACCATGGTTAAAATACTTTTTTAATTGCAGAAAATAATTAATAAATACATTGCAGTTTGGGTATAAATATTGTATTGTAAAGATATAATAGAGGCGATATTTCGCAAAAAATCATCCATAAAGGTGTACCTTTGAAACTATCATTGCTTGTTATTAGCTGATTAGTAGCAGATTGCTAGGGGGAAAATGCTTTGTTAAAGGGGAGTTTGTTTATGAGAAAAAAATTTTATGGCAAAAAGTTAAGAAGTAAAAAAAATGTGGGCAGCAGTGGGCTTAAGCCTTTTGCTTCATACCACGGGC
>CAZTGQ010000210.1:0-3548 GCA_964613345.1 uncultured Acidaminococcales bacterium
GTCACGGGGCACCAAGTAAAAAGGATTATCGGCGTTATAAAATACAATCTGCAGAGGGTAAGCCGGATGATTTTAAGTCCATGCAGGAGGTAGTCTATAGACGTTATAGGGATATGGAGGATTTACCCAGCTTGGTTGTTATAGATGGTGGTAAGGGGCAGCTTAGCTCTGCTTTAGAAATTATCAGAGGCTTGGGGCTATCTGAGTTGCCCGTAATTGGCTTAGCTAAAAGGGAGGAAGAGATTTTCACTGAAGGTGCTCATACCAGTATTCTCCTGGATAAAATGTCTCCTGCCCTGCACCTTATTCAGCATTTACGAGATGAGGCTCACCGTTTTGCCATTACCTATCATCGCAAGCTAAGGGCGAAGAGAAATTTGGTTTCTATCCTAGATCACGTTGCCGGTATTGGCCCTAAACGTCGTCAAGCCCTACAAAAACGCTTTACCTCCTTAGAAAGTATGCGCCTAGCTACTCTCGAGGAGTTAAAAGCAGTACCGGGCATGAATAAAAATGCAGCTCAGGAGGTTTTTGACTTCTTGCGGGAGGATTTGGCGACAAAGAGAGAAATGCTTAATAAGTAGGGGGCATAAATTAATAGAAGTAATAAAGTGCAAAATTTATTTATTTTTGTTTACTTTTTCTTAACCTATTGTTATAATCAAGGTAGAAAATTACATAGGGTGAGCAAGGGTTTTCATGAGAGAGCTTTCTTTAGGGAACACCGAAGAGGCAAGGGGGGAAATTAGTAATTTCCGCTTGAAACTTTCAGGTAAAAGGATCATGAAAAAGCTGCACTCTGAAGGCTAAGGCTAACAGAGAGTGTCGGGATTGGTTCGCTTCAGCGGACTTAATTTGTGACCCTCTCTGTTTTTTTATAGCTGGAAGGAGAAAAGCTGCGATGGACTATCAAGTGCTTACTAATAATCCTTTGGTGGAGAAAACATATGCTTCTAAGTGTGACCTGCGCTATGAAGAAAAGTCTGTTTTGGAATTGTTTAGCTTAGCCAGAGACCTTATTCAAAAGGGACATAAGCTTTTAACTCATCCCTTGGCGGGAAGTCTGAAGCCTAACGAAACTCCCTATAGAACCCTGCTCCTTTCTAAAACCATTGAGGGGCGTGTGGATAGTGAATCGGAAATAATTATAGAGGAATGTATTTTGGCTACCAAAAAATTTCCAGTACGTTCTATTGTTTGGCCTCAAGCTATTTTGGAGGATTTTCAATACGTAGATTTTACTTTGATTAGTAACGTGTTAGCTGTACATGGTTAAGAACAAAGTTCGCACCTTTGTTTTTATAGAGCAACAATGTTAGAGAAAAAAGGAGGTAATTACCGTGAAATTGGAAATGGGTTATTTCAAGGTTCAGGACATTGTCTTTGGTGCTAAAAGCAGTTTTGCCCAAGGCGTTCTGACAGTGGAAAAAGCCGCCGTGGAGAAGCTGGTACTCAGTGAAGAGAAGCTTAAGGCTGTTACTGTGGAAATAGCTAAGCCAGGCGAAAGGGTCAGAATAACTCCAGTTAAGGATGTTATTGAGCCACGTGTTAAGGCTGAGGGTAAGGGTGGTATTTTCCCCGGCATTATTAATGGTGTGGACACAGTTGGTAGTGGTAAAACCTACGCCTTAAAGGGCATGGCTGTAGTTACTGCAGGAAAGATTGTAGGCTTCCAAGAGGGTATTATTGATATGACAGGCCCTGGTGCTGAGTATACTCCTTTCTCCCAGCTGCTGAATTTGGTCTTGGTTTGTGAGCCTCAAGAAGGTATTGAGCGCCACGAGTACGAGAAGGCTGTTCGCATGGCTGGCTTTAAGGTAGCTACTTATATTGGAGATTTGGCTAAGGAATTAGTTCCGGATGAAACCAAGAGCTTTGAAACCTTGCCTGTTTTAGAGGGTAAGGCTCAATATCCAGAGCTTCCAAGAGTAGCCTATGTGCTAATGCTACAAAGTCAAGGCTTACTACATGATACCTATGTGTATGGTGTAGATGCTAAGAGAATAGTTCCTACTATTTTGTATCCTACAGAATTAATGGACGGTGCTATTGTTTCAGGTAACTGTGTATCTGCCTGCGATAAGAATACCACCTACCATCATTTAAACAATCCGGTTGTAGAGGATTTGTTCGCACAACATGGTAAGACCTTGAATTTTGTAGGTGTTATTATTACCAATGAGAACGTTTATTTAGCAGATAAGCAGCGTTCCTCTAATTTCACCGCTAAGCTTTGCAGAATGCTTAACCTAGATGGTGCTATTGTATCCCAGGAAGGCTTTGGTAATCCTGATACAGACTTAATTATGAACTGCAAGAAGATTGAAGCAGAGGGTATTAAGACTGTTATTATTACGGATGAGTATGCCGGTCAAGAGGGCAAATCTCAATCCTTGGCTGATGCTGATCCAGCAGCCAATGCTGTAGTAACCGGTGGTAATGCTAACCAATTGGTAGTAGTACCTAAGCTAGATAAGGTAATCGGTGTTTTAAGCGAAGTTAATCGTATTGCCGGAGGTAACGAAAATAGCTTACGTCCAGATGGCAGTATAGAAGTAGAGTTACAGGTGTTCACCGGCGCAACTAATGAAATGGGCTTTAATAAGCTTAGCGCACGCTAACGAGAGGAGGCTTACAAATGACAAAACTTAGAGTAGTACATTATATTAATCAGTTCTTTGCTCAAATCGGCGGCGAAGAAAAGGCTGACTATCCAGTAGAAATAAGAGATGGCATAGTAGGACCTGGTCTGGCTTTTAATACCGCCTTTGGTGAAGAAGCTGAAATTGTGGCCACCATTATTTGTGGTGATACCTATTTCAATGAGCATATTGAAGAGACTACTAAAAAAGTCGTGGAAATGGTTAAAGAGCAAAAAGCTGATCTTTTTATTGCCGGTCCTGCCTTTAACGCTGGACGTTATGGCGTAGCCTGCGGTGCTGTGGCTACCGGAGTAAAGGAAGCTTTAGGAGTGCCTGTTTTAACCGGTATGTATATTGAAAATCCTGGTGCAGATATGTACAAGGATAAGGTTTATATGGTACTTACTAAAAATAATGCTGCTGGCATGAGGGATGCGGTAAAAGTCATGGCTCCCTTAGCTTTAAAGCTAGCTAAGAAAGAACCAATTGGCGCTTCCTGTGAAGATGGCTACATGCCTAATGGCATTAGAGTGAATTTCTTTGAAAAGGAAAGAGGCTCTAAGCGTGCAGTAGATATGCTGGTGGCTAAATTAGCTGATAAGCCCTTTACTACAGAATATCCCATGCCTGCTTTTGACAGAGTGGATCCCAGTGCTGCAGTAAAGGATATTACTAAGGCTAAAATTGCCTTGATTACCTCCGGTGGTATTGTACCCAAGGGTAATCCTGATCATATTGAATCCTCCAGTGCTTCTAAGTACGGCACCTATGATTTAACAGGTGTTCTTAGCGCTACAGCAGAGGGCTACGAGACCGCTCATGGTGGCTATGATCCTACTTACGCAGATGATAATCCTAACAGAGTTTTACCTGTGGATGTAATGCGTGATTTGGAAAAAGAAGGAA
>CAZTGQ010000211.1:0-3531 GCA_964613345.1 uncultured Acidaminococcales bacterium
TTTAATCTATGCTATAATTCAAGTAACTATGGTGGAAGGGGATAGATGGGGATGCTGACTCTAAAAAAGGTTGTTGTTTTAGCTTTGGCTACAGCTGTATTACCCTACGGCACAATTGCTTATGGTGCTGGGCAAATCTCCATTGCTGTTTCTGGTACGCATGAGGCCAGTGGGGATAATATTGAAGTTACCGGGGATGATACCTCAGGCTATGTTTTAAATGGAGCTGGTACCTTGAATTTCACAAGCGGGGAGAATGCTGTTTCCACCTCGGGGACAAATTCCCACGGTATTTTCGTGAGCGCACTTTCCAGTAATACCCTTAACTTAAAGAATAGCGCAAGCTTGGATATTACAGTTGTAAATACAGGGACTAGCGGATCTTCCGGTATTTTAAGTAAGGATGTGACATCTAATACTCTTTCGGTGGCTCCTTATCTCCTTAATTTTAAAGATGAGAGTGTCGTGAATATTGATGTTACTAATTCTGCCTTGGGTGCTAATAAGTATGGTTGGGGTATTTCTATAGGTGAACAGGACCTACCAACTGATAACAGCTTTAAAGGTAATATGGGAAGCATGCTTTTTACAGATAAGGCTGAGGTTAATATTGTTACCAGTGGAGATAGAACCGGTGGTATTTATAACCAAAATACTTGGAATTTTCATACCACTATTAATGGTCAGGCAGAGCTAAATATTACAACTAATGGAAATTATAGTGCTGGCTTATATAGTAATAATGACTATAATAATTATAATCGCACTCACCCAAATCATGTTAATGTAGCAGAAGCTGGCAAGCTTAATATTACTACCAAGGGAAATTATTCCCATGGTCTTGTGAGCTTAAATAGTATTTTTATGGCGACAGATTACGCTGAGATAAAAGTTGCTACTGAGGGCGCTAACAGTAACGGCATTGTAGCCGACAAGGGTAATACGGCTTCTGGTGTTAATATTTTTGCTGACAATTCCACAGTAACGGTGGATAATAGCGGAGAAAATTCCATCGGTATCTTAGCTACCAATGGTGGCATTAATAGCTTTGCCGGAAGTTATATTACCGATGATATCGGCGCTCCCACTGTGGTAATTAATAACACTGGCAGTGCTTCCACAGGTATGATGAGTGACGGAGGTACAAACTATATAGGCAATAGTGCCGCTGTTACCATTAATAGCGAGGTTGATGATGATAGTGCTTTTCAGGGGCTATATGCTAAGAATAGCAGCACCATTATAATGAATGGATATAGTACTACTAGTGTAAATGTTACCGGCAATAACGGTACCGGCTTAAAATTAGAAAATGGTATTACTGATCTTAATGATGGGGCCACGCTGAGTATTGAAACGGTAGGAAATGCTGCGGTAGGTGTAGCTATTGTAGGGACAAAAACCTCCCAGCTTAATACTGCGGTGGATACCCTCTTAGACATTACTACTAATGGTGCAAGCTCTCATGGTCTCGCCTTAACGGGGCAGGGAAGTGCTATAAAGTTATTGGGGTCTACGAAAATTGATATCAAAGGAACTAATTCCAATGGTATTCTTGTGGATAACGGAGACAAAGTGGAAGCTGGTAAACGCGTAGAAATTGCTGTTGCCGCCAATAAAAATAACGCTGCCATTATGGTTGACGCCAGCACAACTGGCGGAACCGTGATTGCGGATGATAGTTATTTTAAAGTAAAGGGTGATATTGTCAGCATGGGTGGTGCTGATAATGTTCTTAGCATAAAAACAAAGGAAAATGTTGCCAACTATTTTCAGGGTAACTTACTTAATGATTCCAGCAGTAGCAGTACTATTAATTTAGAAGGCGTGGATCTTTCTTGGACGGGTGATAACCAAGTTAAGCAAGGTGAAACAAAGGTTGCCCTTGGTGCAGCGAGCCTTTGGACTGGAGATAATATCCTGGATGCTGGTACAGATTTTATTACACTGTCTGATACTGCTGGCTGGAAGGGTGATAGCCTGGTTACAAGTGGTGCTAATACCGTGGAAATGGTTGATAACAGTGTTTGGTGGGGTAATGCCTCTACTACGGGAACAGGCACACAAAATATTACTTTAAAAGGACATGCTCAATGGGAGGGTATTAGCACCTCCATAGGTAATGATACCTTGAATGTTACTTTAGAGGATAATTCTTCTTGGTATGTTCGTGGGGATAGCAGTGTAGATACGTTAAAAATGTCCCCAGGTTCTACTGTGAATATGATTAATACCATGGCTAGTCCCCAGTCGCCTAGAACCTATGAAACCTTGACCATCGCTAACCTGGATGGGACAGAGGGTACCTTTAAACTGAATACGGATTTAGATAATGCTGTGTATGGCAGCGAGAATACCTATGGTGATAAGCTGGTGATAGGAAACATTAGTAGTACTGGAGTTTACTATGTGCAGGTGGAGGATGAGAGCTTATATACAGGTATATCTATTGACGGTGAGAGGAAGCTGCTTATTGCTACTAATTTAAGCAATACTGCTAATCTTACCTTAGTTGGTCAACAGCTAGACCAGGGTGGTTTGTGGCAAATAAATCCTCCTACCATATTCCAAGAAGGAAACAAATGGTATCTGGGCTATGTTAAAAAAGAAGTAAACAAGGATACTGCGGTATCTTTGGCTAGCAGACATAATGTTTATAGTCTCTGGAACAGAGCTACTGATACTCTGCGTAGTCGTTTAGGGGATTTGCGCTATAATGAAGCCCAGGCAGGTATTTGGGCTAGATACTATGGCGGACATTTAGCCGGTGGGGCCACTCAGTCCTATCATGGCTTCCAAATTGGTATGGATAAAACCAATGGTCATACTACCTATGGTACAGCTTTTGAAGAAATCACTGCTAATGACAGCTTTACTTATGGCTACGGTGAAAGTAATGTTAAGTCCGGTATGCTATATCTGACTAATTACAGTGATGGTGGCAACTATTTAGATGTAGTATTAAAGTATGGGAATATTAATACTAAATATAATACCACCGGTAATTATCCGGATAGAGCAGATTATGATAGCAAGGGCTACTCTGCTAGCGTAGGATATGGTAAGACTTATAAGCTGGACAAGGGCTTTTTTGTAGAGCCTCAGGCACAGCTTGTTCATAGCTATATTACGGGCGCAGATTATAGGACCAATCGCCAAACTATTATTCATGAAAAGGGTCTTCGCAGCCTAATTGGAAGATTGGGTGTAGTAGCCGGCAGGAAGCTTAACAAGACCAGCGATTACTACGTAAAGGTTTCTTGGCTTAAGGAATTCCAAGGGAAGCGCGATATTACCTTGGCTGCCTTAAACGGTGAGCATATGTATCCTCAGCAGGAAAACTACGGTGATAGCTGGCTAGAAGTAGGCCTAGGCGGAAACGTGAAGCTTAGCAGGAAGACTCATTTCTATGGAGATATTGAGCGTACCTTCGGTGCTAAGATTAATAAGCAATGGCAAATAAATGCCGGTGTAAGATTTGAGTTTTAAGTTGTATCATACACGTCTCGAAGCTCCTATTCGTCGCTTCTC
>CAZTGQ010000212.1:0-2177 GCA_964613345.1 uncultured Acidaminococcales bacterium
ACATGTTAAATTTAAGCCAAATATGATGCTCTGAAAAGAAGATGATTTTTTTATATGTGCATTATTTTAGAAAATCTTCTGCAATGGAAACAAAAACTGCACTGCCACTACTCAAAACATCCTCATCTACATCAAATTTCGGATTATGATGGGGAATATCCGTATGTTTAGCGGGATTAGCAGAGCTGAGGAACATGAAGCAGCCCGGAACCTGAGCTAAATAATAGGCGAAGTCTTCTCCTGCCATATTGGGAGCATCTACATGGGTGATGAGTTGATCTTCTCCTAATACCTTGGCGGCTGCTTGAGCGGCAAATTCTGCCATGGCAGGAGTGTTAATTACAGGGGGTGCTCCCCAGATCATGGTACACTCGGCGGTGCCTCTAAAGGTGGCGGCTACGCCGGTAGAAATTTCTTCGATGCGTTTAGCTAAATATTGCCGCACATCTTCCTCCAGAGCTCTAATGGTACCTTCGATGTGTACTTCAGAGGGGATGGCATTGTAGGCATTTCCGGCCTGGAACATGCCGATGGTGAGGACACCTGGTTTGGGGGCAGCAATTTCTCTAGCTAGAACTTCTTGAAGGCTGATAACAATATGGCTGGCGATATTAATGGGATCTACGCCTTTTTCGGGGGTAGAACCGTGACAGCCAATACCTTTTACTTTAATAATGAAACGATCAAAGGAAGCCATACAACAGTTGGGGGTGACAATCAGCTTGCCTGCAGGAATCTTGGGATTGATGATAGAGCCAATATGGGTGCCGAAGATGGCATCTACATTTTTCAAAACACCTTCTTTAATAGCTATGTCTGCGCCCTTGCAAACTTCTTCTCCTGTTTGAAATACGAAACGAACATTGCCGGCCAGCTGCTCTTTGTTTTTGTTTAATATTTTTAAGGCTCCTAAAAGCATAGCGGCATGAGCATCGTGACCGCAGGCGTGCATGCAGCCCTCATGCTGAGAAGTAAAGGGAAGACCGGTAGCTTCTGTAATTGGCAAGGCATCATAGTCAGCTCTCAGCAAAATAGTTTTGCCCGGCTTGCCACCCTTTATTTCACCGATGATACCGGAGTCACCGGTATTTTTTGTGTAGCTAATGCCTAGCTTATCCAGTTCCTGTGCCACTAGCTTTTGGGTTTCCGGCAGCTCCGTGCCTGTTTCAGGAATTTGGTGTAGAGCTCGTCTTAAATTAACAATGTAATCTTGCTGTTGTAATGCTTCTTTCCACATAGTTTTACAACCTCCTAGTTAGTAGATGTTTTATGTTCTTGTTGATAGAAAAATCTTGCTACTAATACAGTACCGAATACCGCGAAGACAATTACGGCCCAGGCTGGTAGTCCAAGGAATTTCTTAACTACAAAAGTAGAAGCTAAAGAAAATACTGCTACTTTAGGATATTTAATAGCAAAGTTGCCAAAGGTGCCACCGAAAATAGCGGCAGCAGCGTATTTTGTTAAAGCTGCTGTCAGGAAGGGGGGCAACATGGATACTACTACTGCACCCACCAAAGCGGCCATAGTAGTGAAAAAAATGTTGGTAATGATGGAACCGCAGATAGCCATGGTAGAAGAAATTTCTGCTTGTAAGGTACCGGGCTCGCTGTTAGTGCTCTCTAAAGCCATAGCAGCTACGGGTACACGCATATTACCAATGTTACCGGACAAAAAGCTCAGATAGGTTCCGGTCATACCTAAAGCGGCGTAATAGGAGATGGGCTCTACTATATAAAAGGCACCAAAGGAAATTGCTACCATACCCCAAGCGGTCATGACCAGATTCAGATCAGGCCAGCAATTATAGTGGTAGCAAAGCCAAAATACCGGAATGAAGGAGGTAAAGGCTGCTATAAGGTTGGTAGGCGTACCTATGAGAATACTATTCTTTTTCCACATTTTTAGTTCTTCGTTATGCATGGTTTTAGCTCCTCTCTATAATAGATCATAAATGATGGCGCAAAACATGCCTATGATCATGGAGATGCCTAGGCTATATTCTAGCAGCTTGGGAAATTTGGGCACGATTACTTTAATAATGAAAACCATGGATATAGCTCCGGCTAATACTGCTAAGGAGTTGCCAGCGCCTTTAATCATTTCGTTAACATCCAGGTAACCAAAGATACCTAAGGAGCAGGCCCCGGAAAGAACGGCTAGCCATTTAGTATCTC
>CAZTGQ010000212.1:2187-3529 GCA_964613345.1 uncultured Acidaminococcales bacterium
TCCTCCGCTGATTTTATCACGAAGTTTTTCTAAGCTGGGAGTAAAAAGACCGGTCATTACTAGCCAACCGGCACCGTTTAAGGCCATGGTAAACCAAGAAATAGCCATAATGGTTAAGGTGTAGCCATCACTACCTAATTCTACTCCAGCGGCTTGAGCACCAAAAGAGGCCGCAGTCAATTCTGTAGCTGCTGCTCCAATAATGGAAAGTCTAGTCCAAGCCATTGGTCCACCAATGGAGGCCATCAGTCCTACCATAACAATAAATACACCCATGGCAGGTCCAATAGCAGAGATTAAACCGATGCGAAAGGATTTGCTAACAACTTCATCGGGAACTGCCGCTTTTTTTGCTGTTTTTTTAGCTAGGCGCATGTACAATAAGGCCTGCAGCATGGCAATAAATACGGTGATGCCGCATAGGAGCCACATTGTACCAGAGTTCGCGATAACCAAATAATCTTTCATTTTGTGTCTTCCTCCCTTTTTTAAAGTTTATTATTTAAATTGTAACATTAAAAAATATTAACCTCAACAAGAAGAAAGAAAACTCTGTAAATAGCTAGAAAATTGCTAACGCGTTTAAAAAAATGTAATAGTTCGAACAAAATATTGAAGAGATAAATAACGGGGTAGCTTTTTGACGTATACACGCGAAACAGATATAATGCTAATATGATAAAGAGTTTTGCAAATAAGGAAACAGAGAAAATATATAATCAAATATTTTCTAAAAAGCTGCCACAAGCAATTTAACGAATCGCCTTGAGAAAATTGATCATGATGAATAGTGCCGGATGCTTGGAGGATCTAAAATCTCCGCCCGCAAATCATTTGGAGTTGTTACAGGGGGATAGGGCAGGACAATATAGCATAAGAGTTAATGATCAATATCGCATTTATTTTTCTGTTGTGGGAAAGAATTTTTTTAATGTGGAAATTATTGACTATCATTAATAGGGAGAAAAAAATGACAAAATATATTGAGACACCAACTATAGGAGAAATATTGCGAGAAGAGTTTATGGAGCCTAGGCATATTTCTGCGTATAGACTTGCTAAGGAAATTTTGGTTCCCACGTCTAGGGTACAGGATATTTTACATGACAGGAGAAAAATAACAGCAGATACCTCTTTGCGGTTAGGGAAATATTTTGGTGTGTCCGAAAGATTTTTTTTGGACATGCAGACGGATATTGAAATAAGGAATACTAAGGTAAGCTTGGCAAATGAATTGGCAAGCATTAACGTATGTCGAGCAATGTAGAAATACAAAATAGCTGTTGTTGTAACAAAATGAGGTTTTTCAACTTCATTTTAGTTACAGCTTTCTCTTTAGTCT
>CAZTGQ010000213.1:0-3478 GCA_964613345.1 uncultured Acidaminococcales bacterium
TATTTTGTATTTCTACATTAAAGAAATTCAACCTCATGACAATACTATTTCTATAATCTTAACCCACATAAATTTTTTCTCGGCTATTTAAGATGCTGGGAAGAAAATAGGCATCCCGACCACAGCCCAAATTAAGATAAAGATAATGGAAACCAAAGAAACAGCCCAACCACCAAAAAGCATTGCTTTTAAATTTTCACTTCTAGCTAACCCCATCGGTGCTATCATATTAGATCCAGGATAAATAGATGTTGTAACTCGAGAACCACAAATAAGTGCTAATGCCCATACTTCCATGGGGACATGAGTTGCCTGAACTGCATTCAAAAACAAGTCATTAGTCACTTTAAGCTGTGCCACGGCACCACCATTAACGCCAAAGGAACCAACTAGTGTGCCTAATATAACAACCATGGCTCTACTACCCTCTCCAACCATACTTAAGAATAATTGCCCTAGAGATTCAAATCCTCTACCATAGTTAATAAACTCCAGCATCATATTTAAAAGAATAAAAAGAAAGAATGTTCCTGCCATACTCCCCATTCCTTTTGAAAAGGACTTGAAAGTATGGGATAGTCCCAAAGAACTAAACACACTAATAATAATGGATAGCATAACCATAACAAAGACAGTATACGCTGCACCTTGCTTAGTAAGCATGCTATACACCAATAATCCGACAAAGCTCAACATAAAAGCAATTGTCGTTCTTTTTTGCGTAGGAGTTACTTCTAATACTGTAGATTCATCCTCTGACAGCTCATACTTCTCATCATAACTTGGATCTTTTTGAATTCTAAGTGCAACCAAATAAATTACAACTAACCATATAATACCATATGGTAAAGCCGCTCATAACATCATTCTCCCATAACTAAGACCAGTTATTGCAAGCAAGGCAACAGTAGGACCTGTAAATGGACCCCAAATCAGCCCTGTTTCACCAGATGATTGAAAAACTGCGCCAACAGTAGCTGGTTTTATACCTGCAGCTGCAACGATAGGAATAAGAATCGGTGCAACAATAGCACAGCCACCGGCCAAAGTACCTAAGAGCCCACAGACTAACGTTGTTGTCAAAATTACACAAAGTATGGCTCGTTTTTCCGTTTTTACGCCAACGTACTTAATAATCCAATTGACCATAGTGTGACTAACATGTGCATCACTCATTACAGCGCCAAGTCCCGCGCCACACATAATAATCAAACCAATTAATCCCAGAGTAGAGCCCAACGACTTAACTATTAACTTGCCTAACATAGCAGGATTTTGTGCAGTTAAAATTGCACCTACTACACAAGCTAAAAAAGCAGACGTTATAGCATGTGTTTTAGGTTTAAAAGCAACAATAATATAAACCAACATTGGAATAAGTGCCCATAATGACTCTTTTGGTATTAACGCATAATCACCTAACATTTTAATTCCCCCTATTTATGAAAGATAACTTCCCCAAATCTTCCGTTTACCTGCTCTCCATTCCTTAACGCTACCTTTCCGCTAATAATCACATCTACTATTCCTTCTGGTTTTTGAATTGAATCCATGTATTCTGACTTATCTAATACCCTTTCTTGATTAAAAATGGTCACATCTGCTTTTCCTCCAATCTGTAAAGTACCCCGATTTTTTAGTCCTAATACACTTGCAGGAAGTCCTGTGATTTTATAAACAGCATCTTCTATCGGCATCAACTCATTTTCTCTTACTGTTTGTAAGAACCTAGGAAATGTTCCAAAGCTTCTAGGATGAGGATTAGTACCCAAAAAGCTCTTATCATATGAAAGTGCGTATCCATCCGTACCAACCGAAATAAACTTTTCTTTCATAATCGTAAGCATATCCTCTTTATTTAGAGAGAAATAACAACAATGAGCGGCTCCTCCTGTCTCCGCAAGAAGACGCGCAGCAGCGGCAGCTGGTTCCAATTTCATTTTCTTAGCTATTTCATCTAAATATAGTCCATCATACTTTATTTCTTTTCCATGGGTTGAGGTAACTAATACAGCATGAGCTCCACCTCTTCTTTCCATTTCTGCCTCAATTTCCTCTAGTAGCTTTGACTCAGGTTCAGTCAAACGTTCACACATTTTTTCTGGGCCCCCATCCTGAGCCCACTTGGGCACAAGTGCTGATAACCCTGTTGATGTTGCTGTATACGGATACTGATCACAGTTAATGTCTAACCCTTCTGCTCGTGCATCCTTGATAATCTTCAATAACTTTTCAGCCTTGCCCCACTGTGGTTTTCCCATTAACTTTAAATGAGAGATTTCCAGATGCACCTTAGACTGTCTAACCACTTCTAACATTTCTTCCACTGCTTCAAAAATCTTTGTACTCTCACTCCGCATATGTACAGTTAAAATTCCTTCATGCTTCTTTATTACTTTAGCTAATTCTACAAATTCATTTATATCACCATAGGAGCTAGGTGGGTAAATGAGTCCTAAAGACATGCCAAAGGCCCCTCTATCCAGTTCTCTATCCAGTAATGCTTTCATTTCATCCAATTCTGCTTCAGATGCCTTACGCATACCCAATCCCATCACACAACCACGTAAGCAACCATGCCCAATTAGTACACCTACATTAGTAGCTGCTGGTTGTCTTTTTATGTGTTCAGCATAATCTATGATGGAATCATCTTCAAGCATTAAATCCTTCATTGGCAGTTCCAAAGTGGCCGCCATATATTCAGACATATATTGTCTTGAAGTATTATCCACCGGCAAATTTGAAATTCCGCAATTACCGATAATTTCTAATACCACGCCTTGATATAATTTACTTTGCGGATTTAACCCCTCTAAAAAGGGACAAAGATCTGAGTGTGAATGAATATCTATAAACCCTGGTGCAACAATTAATCCACTGGCATCAATTATTTCCTTTGCACTTTGGCTTATATTAGGAGCAATTTCCCTAATCACGCCATCAGTTATAGCAACATCATTGAACTCTCCCTTATTGCCAGTACCATCTACTAACAAGCCATTTTTTATTAAAATGTCAAACATCTTGCCACCTTCTTCTACAAAGAATATTTCATGCACATATAGTCATAAACTGCTTTAGATAAATTTCCAATTGTTTCTATACCTTGCTGGGCTATTTTTAGTTCATCAGTACAAATAGCTACAATATATTTAACCCCATTTGGGAGAGCACAAATCGCCACATCATTTTGCGTAGTCCATAAATCACCAGTTTTATTAGCAACCAAAACTTGTCCTGTTGTGGGAAGATACTCCGCAGTGAGATCATAATAGTCGAATGCTGGAATTTTTGCCGGTATTTTATTGCGACACTGCTGCATAACCATTCCTTTAAATAACGGCCTTACCATCTCCCTCGCTTTGTCATCACCACCATAAATAGCATTACTAATTTCTTCCAACAATTTGCCCACTTCACCAACTGTCATCCAATTATCTTTTCCTACTTTACGCGCCTCCAGATCAAGCATTTT
>CAZTGQ010000214.1:0-3450 GCA_964613345.1 uncultured Acidaminococcales bacterium
CATATACACTGCGGGAAAGCCGGCCATTTCTATTACACGAGCTGACCAAGCATCGTAAGCACCGGGAGCCATCACAATTTTTCCGGAAGTTAATAAATGTCTTAATTCTCTTGCTTTTGTCATAAAAATATCCTCCATTTCCTGTTGTGTGTAGAGCTTTTACAAAGTATGGATTTAATATAATCTAATTTTATTTGGTAATGAAGAAAATAGGAATGATATTTTTTTACACATGAATTTCTTTTCTTATAAGATCTTTGTGGATTCTCGTTGGAGTAAAACGGAGTCGAAGAGGAGGTGCTGAGGTTCTTTGATCTTGTTTTGAGCAATAGCATCAATAATCATTAGGGCTTCTTCTGCTAATTTTTCTAGAGGAATATTAACGATGGTAATAGACGGACAGTACAATCTGGTGTAGGCTGGATTGCCAATACCCACAGCTATAATCTGAATTTCATCAGGAACTTTGATTCCATGCCTATTAAAATAAGCAGCTAATCCGATAGCATTGGAATCATTATCACAGAAGATGGCATCAGGAAGTTTGTCGTGCTTTAAAAACTCTTGAGCTGCTTGATAGCCATCTTCACCGGAAAATCCGGTATAAATAATATCCTCAGCTTTAAGCTGAATTTTAGCTTTTTTGCAGGCTTCTATAAATCCCTTGGTGGAGCTGTTCATGGCATGGTATTCCTTCTCCAAGGCGACAATGCCAACGCTTTTCACGCCACGTTCTGTGAGATGCTGGACAGCCTTGTAACCTAGAGCTGTGTTGTCTATTTTTACTGTATGATAAATTTGGGAATCACGATTATTTAAGATTGCGGGAATTGCAGTAGGATTTTTGTGAATGTATTTCAAATCTTCTTGTGAAGCGGTGGCAATGATAACTGCATTAAAGGCATTAGTTTGATAGAGAGCGGTTTCTTTATATAATTCATTAGGCTTGAAGGGGCAGATAACAATGTTCATGTCTAAAGTTAATTGCATTTTAGCTGCTTGGATGCCATTAATAAATCGCGACAGGAAGGAGGAACGAAAATCTGACACCCAGTAGATACCGATGGTAAATTTGTTGGCTTCTGAGCTGCGCAAGGCTCTGGCACTGATGCTGGGCTGATAGTTAAGCTTGCGCACAGCAGCGTTTACTTTGTCTACTGTTTTTTGAGATATATGTCGTTCTTCTGCTTTACCGTTAACAATAATTGATACAGTAGTAGCAGATACATGGGCGAGTTTGGAAACGTCTTTTAAGGTGGCCATAAGTAGTCCTCCAAGTTTTTAATGGTTTCTATAATTATAACATGTGATAGATGTTTAGTCTAAAATATAAGTATTTGCTTAAAAATAATATGAGTGTAGAACGCCTGCCAGCTTACAAGGCTGACAGGCGTTCTTATTCTAAGCAAAAGTTGGGGCTTTTGTTGGCAAATATTAAAGTTTATTGCTATGATGCCATATTTTCATCTTAGAGGCTTCTTTAATTAATTCTTCCCGAAATTTAGGGTGAGCTAGATTAATGATGGCTTCTGCACGCTGCCAGGAGCTCATGCCTTTTAAGTTGGCTATACCGTATTCGGTAACTAGGAAGTGGGTATTAGTGCGAGTGTCTGTTACCACACTCCCATCCGCTAGGGTAGGCCTAATACGACTATGCATAATACCTTGTTTATCGGTGAAGGTTGAAGAACAACATATGAAGCTTTTGCCACCTTTGGATAAGTAGGCCCCTAGAACAAAGTCTAATTGACCACCGGCACCGCTAATATGCTTTAGACCATTTGATTCAGCGTTTACTTGACCAAATAAATCCACATCGACACAATTGTTGATGGATATAAAATTGTCTAGCTGACTAATAATTCTTGCATCATTAGTATAATTGACGGGGACGCTCATTAGTTCTGGATTATTGTCCATGTAATCGTACATTTTTTGACTGCCCAGGGCAAAGGCGAAAGCCTGACGATAGCGGTCAATATTTTTTTTTGCACCATTAATTTTACCAGCCATGGCTAGATCTACAAAAGCATCTACGTACATTTCTGTATGTACGCCTAAATCTTTTAAGTCAGATTGGGCGATGAGAGAACCCACCGTATTAGGCATGCCGCCAATACCAAGCTGCAAACAGGCACCATTGGGAATTTCGTTAACAATTAAGCGAGCTACAGCCATATCAACTTCCGTAGCAGCGGAGCTACTGATAGTGGGGATGGAGTTGTTGTTGCCCTCTACAATATAGTCAACCTTGGAAATGTGAATATCGTTTTCAAAGCCACCCAAGCAACGAGGCATTTTATTATTTACCTCCACAATGACAGTTTTTGCAACGGCACAAGCTGCCGCCATGTGGGATGCATTTGGTCCGAAGTTGAAATAACCGTGCTTATCCATGGGAGCACAGACAATCATTACAACATCCGGCTTACAAGCCATTTCTTGGTAGTATTTGGGTAATTCGCTGTAACGTAGTGGGGCGTAGTAAGCTAAACCTCTGTCTATCATTTTACGCTCCAGACTGCCCATATGCCAGCTGTTCCAAGTGAAATGTTCGCCGGCATCCTCCCTTTTAAAAATAGCAGGGATACTGGTAAGCACAGCTCCCCTTACGTTTATGTTTAGTAATTCATCAGTGCGTTTGGCTAAAGCTTCATCTAAGACAACAGGCACATTATTGCACCAGCCATAATCAAGCCAATCTCCTGAGTTAACAACTTTAACTGCTTCTTCAGCAGAAACTAATTTGCTTTTATATAATTCTTGAAAGTCCATAATAACCTCCTAGTATAATTAATTACAAGAGTAAGTTTAACGTTACACTATATATGAGTAATCATAAACCGACGGTAAGAATTTTGTCAAGAAAAAAATAAAAGCAAATTGTGTAAAAATTGAATATAATTTAATTTAGATAGTTAACTATGGGGATAGAGCTAGTAAAATAGCGGTTTAAACCGGAGAAAATATTTTGAATGGAGAAAAATATAAAAAATCACTCTTTTTTTCACTTGACAAATAAAAAGAAAAAGCTTACCTTTAGTTTAACGTTAAAGTATTGCGTTAAACTAAAGGTAAGCTTTTTCTTTTACCATAAATAGATGGAGCTTATTTAGGCTATTGTAAAAGTCAGATTATTAGCTAGGAGGAGAGAACATGTTGTTTTGGAATAAAAAAAATAATCAAGAGGTATCTACAGGAGCAGTTCAGGCTTTTGGTCAAGGCTCCCAAAAACCTATTCGCATTGCCAGTTTAGAATGGCGTGATGGTCAGCAATCTTTGTTAGCAACGAGAATCAAAACTGAGGATATGTTGCCTATTTTAGCCAAGATGGATGAGGTGGGGTATGACTCTATGGAAATGTGGGGTGGAGCTACTTTTGATACAGCAATTCGCTACTTAAATGATGATCCTTGGGAAAGGGTACGTTTATTTAAACAATATGTAAAA
>CAZTGQ010000215.1:0-3413 GCA_964613345.1 uncultured Acidaminococcales bacterium
ATGGCTTTTATGAAGGAGAGGGCAAGGGCCTGAGCGAAGCAAGATTGGCTTATGTTATTAATTGTGAGGACTTAACTAGAGCTATTGAGCTCTTAGGTAAGGGCCTTGCTCAGTATAATGCTAGAAAGTAAAATTAAAAAGAAGGTAAGAAGATGCATTCATCTTCTTACCTTCTTCTTTTTTAGTAGACAAAATGCTTGGCTACTTTATTTGTTTAAAAAATCCAGAGAAAATTGAGCAGCCACGCAGGCACCACGCTCTAAGGAGCGCTCATCCACAGTAAAGCACTGGTGGTGATTACTCATTTCTGAACCGGGTACGTCCTTGCTTCTGGCACCGATGAAGCCGAAGATAGCAGGAATTTTTTCCATATAGAAGCAGTAGTCTTCAGCGCCGGTAACCTTTTCTTGTTGGCCTAAGCCCTCTTCACCATAGTTTTTCACTACTGCAGCCTGAGCTAAATCTACTAGGTCGTGGGCCTCATTTACCACAGGACCTGTCATAAAGTCATAAACGAGCTTGCCGGTGCAGCCATAGGCGGAAGCAATTTCTGTTATGAGCTTTTCCATTTGAGCCGGTAATTTTGCGCGAGCCTCTTTGCTAAAGGTTCTGGTGGTACCGGTCATGGTGATAGTGGTGGTATTACCATTTACCTTAGTTTCAGAAGTACCAATGGTGACCACAACGGTAGCCAAGGGATCCTTGAGACGACTTACTACTGTTTGTAGACCCATAATCACAGCAGAGGTAGCAACTACTACATCCTGTCCTTTTTGAGGAGCAGCTTCTTCTAAAGTAGTACCGGAAATTTCAATAGTGAAAATATCGGCAGAGCACATTCTTTCGCCATAGACCATGTTAATCTTAGGGGCATCTAAGGTGGACCAAATATGGACACCGTACATAGCATCTACGTCATCACAGACTCCCTGACTGACTAATTCCTTAGCACCCCAGGCAGTTTCTTCAGAGGGCTGGAAAAGTACCTTGACGGTACCGGCAAATTGATCTTTAAGGCTTTGTAAAATTTTGGCAGCGCCAAGATTCATAGCGATGTGGGAATCGTGACCGCAGGCATGCATACGGCCCTCCACCTCTGAAGCAAAATCCAGGCCGGTAGCTTCTTTTACAGGTAGAGCATCGATATCTGCTCTGAGCATAACTGTTTTGCCGGGCTTCGTCCCATGAATGTAGCCGACGCAGCCCTGAGCACCATTAGAGAAGGTTTTTACCTCTAGGCCAAGATCCTTCAGATCACGGACAATGGACTTGGTGGTTTCTACTTCTTCTCTGCTTAGCTCCGGATGGCGATGATAAAAGCGGCGTCTATCCACAATGTAAGAATTATTTTCGTGAGCTAAATCCTTTAAGAGCATTATTGAAGATCCCCCTTCCAAGACAAGGTAGCAGTGCAGCCATAAATATCAGCTGCATCCTTAGTAATTTTTTCTAATATCTTTTTAGCTTCTAGGGCAAAGTCCGTAGACTCTGTGAGGAAAAATCCTTCAAGCTTAGCATCATCGGGGATAATATTAAATCTAGTGCCGCCGTTTAAGCTTTGAATAGTTAGGGTAAAAGGGTTTAGAGGATTATTGATTCTAGAAGCAAGAGCCTGTAGATTCATAACCACTGAAGAGGCAGCTACCAAAGCATCGTGGCCGGAGTGGGGAGCACTACCATGAGCACTTAAGCCTTGGAGCGTAATGATAAATTCTGTTTTGCTTTTCACTTTAATTATCTCCTTACGTTTTTAAATTAATCCGGCAAAAATACCGGCGATAATAACTGAGGTAATGGTTACTGTAACAAAACCGCCCACAATCATAGGGGGCAGCATTTTGCCCATGAGGAATTCTTTTTCTTCAGGAGTTTCGGCCAGAGCCTTGACGGCTTCTTCGGTCAGAATGAAGTTGGGAGGGAAGCCATAAAGAGCGGTAAGAGAGGTGGCCAGGGCCATGCGCCAATGCACGCCAAGAAATTTACCCACTAAAATGGATAAAATAGCCATACCAATAACACCTACGACAATAATGATAACCATAGGACCAATAGCAGCGGCCAAGGTTTCCGGTGTAGTTGATTTGTAACCGGAGAAGATAAAGAGCATAAGAACCATCATGACGAAACCATCGGACTTAGCTTTGACCAGAGAGTTCTTGTCCAAAAAGCCCAGCTCAGTGAAAATAATACCAAAAAACAAGGAGAGAACAGCTGGATTTGATAGGAAAGAAAATACAGGAATCTTTTTTAAGACTACGGATAGTACCATGGCAAAAAGTGCTACCAGCATTAGCTTGCCCAAAATAAAGGAAGTAGTGATGTATTTAGGATCTGCTTTGGGAATAATGGTTTTGTTTTCCTTTAGCCCAGCTGTAAGAGAAGCTTGATTAGCAGCAATTTCTTCCTTTTCTTCTTTTGTAACGTCTCCCTTACGGAATCTTGCTAATAAAAGAGCACCTTCTTTTTTCAAGGCAACGGCAGTAAGGGGATAGCCAAAGAAGCCTTGGACGGCGTAAAGAGCTAGAGCTAGGGTCGCTGCGGTATGTAAGTTCTTGGCAGCAGCAGCCTTGTTCATAATGATAGCAGCCACAATACCGCCTGTTAAGGGAGGTAAGCCGGCTAAAACATTAGTGCGACCTACATAGGGAACATAAACTAAGAACCAGCAGAAAATTACCATGCCAGCTAGGCCTGCTAAGGTAACACAAACAATTTTCCATTGGGTTTTAAATTGGTCTACGCTAATAACAGTACCCATATGAGTAATTAAAACCATAATGGCCAGCATGCCACCAAAGGGAGCACCTAGACCGGAAATATCTACAATGTTTTTGGGTAAAATATACCAGTAACCTACAAGAAAAAGAACAGAGGTAATAAAACAGGAAGGAATCCAAGCCTTGGATTTAGTGCCGATAAATTCGCCGATGTAATAAAGCAGTGCTACTACGAAAAATGCACACATCGGGTTGGTAAGAGAAAAAATTTTAAGAATCTGATCCATATACATAACCTCGCAATTTAGATTTGACAAAAAATATTTGTCCTTCCTATTGTACCACATTAGGACACAAATAATTTACAATAATTAAAAAGAGTTTACGTTAGCAAAAAAGCTCCCCCTGCTGGCCTTGTTACTACTACAAAGGAGTAGTAATTGCCAAAACCAGGGGAAGCTTTTAAGGTTGAGATAATTTATCTATTGTTCTTAAAGTAGGCCAAGGCCACTTCAGGGAAGAGAGCATAGGATAAAACGTCCTCTACGGTTGCAGCAGGATAACCCTTTTCTGCCAGAGCCTGTCTCATAAGGCTCATTTGAGGAGCAATGTCATCAGCAGGACGATAGGAGATAGGCTCCTCGCCCTTAGTGAGAATTTTAGCCTTTAATTCATCGCTGATAGGACCGGGAGTAC
>CAZTGQ010000216.1:0-782 GCA_964613345.1 uncultured Acidaminococcales bacterium
TACAGAAGAATCCACACCGCCACTCATAGCGCAGAGCACATTCTTATCCCCTACTTTAGCGCGGATTTCTTCAATCTTGGTTTGAGCAAAGGAGGACATAGTCCAGTCACCGGTTAATTCGCAAATATCAAAAAGGAAATTCTTAATCATTTGCTTACCAAAGGGTGTATGCACTACCTCTGGATGGAATTGTACGCCATATAATTTTTTTTCATCATTAATCATAGCAGCTACAGGGCATTCATTAGTAGTAGCCATAATCTTAAAGCCACTTGGCACCTTTTCCACATAGTCCTGATGACTCATCCAGCAAAGATTATTTTGTTCCAGAGTTCTAAAGAGCTTACAATTAGTATCCAAAACAACAGTAGTTTTGCCATATTCTCCGGCTACGCCTGCATGAGCAACCTCGCCGCCTAAATTTTGGGCCATGGACTGATGCCCGTAGCAAATCCCCAGCACAGGTATACCTAATTCATAAATACCTGCATCCACCTTTGGAGTATTCTCCGCATAAACACTATTAGGTCCGCCGGAAAAGATGACTGCCTTAGGATTTTTAGCCTTAATACGCTCTAAAGTATAATTAAAAGGAATTATTTCGCAATATACACCGCATTCCCGCACACGTCTGGCAATTAGTTGGCTATATTGACCGCCAAAATCTACTACCAGTACTAATTCATGGTTCATCTTGTCCATGGACCTGCCTCCTATAAGGGTTAAAGTTTATGTAAAGAATATATCATAATGCCACTGTTTTTTCAATGGACAATCCGCAG
>CAZTGQ010000216.1:792-3003 GCA_964613345.1 uncultured Acidaminococcales bacterium
AGCACCGGATTTTGTGAGTTACATCATACCAGGCATGCCGCCGCCCATTCCTGCAGGCATAGCAGGAGCTGCTTCCTTAGCAGGCTTATCAGCAACAATAGTCTCCGTGGTAAGAATCATAGCAGCAATGGAAGCTGCATTTTGCAAAGCACTACGAGTAACCTTGCAAGGATCCACAATACCACTCTTAATCATATCAATATATTCCTCAGTCAGAGCATTAAAGCCAATACCCTTCTTAGAACGCTTTACAGTGTCAACAATTACTGCGCCCTCTAAACCGGCATTGAAAGCGATTTGACGTACAGGCTCTTCGATAGCGCGTCTTACAATACCTACGCCGGTCTTCTCGTCGCCCTTAGCATCAATTTTATCCAAAGAAGCTTGTACTTGTAAGAGAGCTGTACCACCACCGGCTACAATACCTTCAGCTACAGCAGCACGAGTAGCATTTAGAGCATCCTCAATACGTAGCTTCTTATCCTTTAGTTCAGTTTCAGTAGCAGCGCCTACTTTAATAACAGCAACGCCACCGGCTAGCTTAGCCAAACGCTCTTGTAATTTTTCTCTGTCAAATTCAGAAGTAGTTTCAGGAATTTGTGCTCTGATTTGAGCTACACGAGCAGCAATTTCGCTCTTTACGCCGCCGCCGTCTACAACAGTAGTTAGATCCTTAGTTACTCTTACTTGACTGCAGGTACCTAAATCCTCTACAGTAGCGCTATCTAGCTTACGACCAACCTCTTCGCTGATAACAGTAGCACCGGTGAGGACAGCAATATCCTGGAGCATAGCCTTACGACGGTCACCAAAGCCGGGAGCCTTTACAGCTACAGCCTTAAAGGTACCACGTAGTATATTTACTACCAAGGTAGCCAAAGCTTCGCCTTCAATATCCTCGGCAATGATTAGTAGCTCACGTCCCTGTTGCACAACCTTTTCCAGTACAGGCATAATATCAGCAATCAAGGTAATCTTACGGTCAGTAATGAAAACATAAGGATTGCTCATTACTGCTTCCATTTTATCAGGATCGGTTACCATGTAAGGAGAAATGTAGCCACGGTCAAATTGCATACCTTCTACAGTTTCCAAAGCAGTTTCCATGGTCTTGGATTCTTCTACAGTGATTACGCCGTCATCGCCGACTTTGTCCATAGCATCGGCAATCAAGCCACCGATTTCTTCGTCGCCTGCGGAAATGGAAGCAACCTGTGCTTTTTCTTCCTTGGTTTTAACCTTTTTAGCGCTCTTTTCCAATTCCTTTACCAAGGTATCTACTGCGGTCTTAATGCCCTTCTTTAAAATCATAGGATTAGCACCGGCAGCAACATTCTTCATACCTTCATGAACCATTGCTTGAGCAAGCAAGGTAGCGGTAGTAGTACCATCACCGGCAATATCGTTGGTTTTGGTAGCAACCTCTTTAACTAATTGAGCACCCATATTTTCAAAGGGATCTTCTAATTCAATATCCTTAGCAATGGTCACACCATCATTAGTGATGGTAGGAGAACCAAACTTCTTCTCCAATACTACGTTACGACCCTTAGGTCCTAGGGTAACCTTTACTGCATCAGCTAAGGCATTTACACCACGCTCTAAGCTACGACGTGCTTCTTCATCAAATTTAATTTCTTTTGCCATAATATATCTCTCCTTAATTCCATATTGTTACATGCTGATCATTATCGGGAAATTCGTAGGTTAAATTTCATTTCTTACCTTTTTTAGGCTTAGCTTCATCTTCTAAAATAGCAAGAATATCGCTGCTCTTCAAGATAATGTAATCCTTACCATCTAATTGTACATCACTGCCTGCGTACTTAGCGAAAACAACAGTTTCTCCTGCCTTTACTTCTGCAGCTACTCTTGTGCCATTTTCCATTAAACGGCCGGAACCAACAGCTACAACCTTACCGGTTTGAGGCTTGTCCTTATGAGCAGTATCAGGTAAATAAATACCGCTGCTGGTCTTTTCCTCTTGCACAATAGGCTCTACAACTACATGATCTTCCAATGGTTTTAACATAACGTAAATCCCCTTTCTTTGTATCTGAAATATATATCCTATAATTTTGTTAGCACTCGTTTATTAAGAGTGCTAACCACATAACTAATAATAGCATTTTTTTCAAAAAAAGCAAGCTTTTTACTAAAAATTTTAGTAAAAAACTTGCTTTTTTCTTATTTATTGGCAGTTTCCACAAT
>CAZTGQ010000216.1:3042-3380 GCA_964613345.1 uncultured Acidaminococcales bacterium
CCGTCAGTGCAGGAAAGAGCTGTTCCTCTCTACTGGGCGTCACCAAGTAGGCCATGACACCTGCATCATTAGCCTTTTTGACAATATCATCCTGACTATAGGCAGTCAGCAGCAGAACAGGAGCAAGCTTTTCCTCCACAATAACCTTGGAAGCAGCTAAGCCACCTATGCCTGGCATTTTCACATCCATAATGACAAAATCCGGTTTAAGCTCTCTAGCTAGTCTAATACCCTCTTCGCCTGAAGGTGCTTCACCTACTACGGTGTGACCTGCTTCTGTCAGCATTTCTCTCACATCCATGCGAATTAAGGCTTCATCATCTACAATCAGTACCTTT
>CAZTGQ010000217.1:0-279 GCA_964613345.1 uncultured Acidaminococcales bacterium
TTTAGATTTAAATAAAAAAAAGGGGGGAGCTTGGGTGTCATTTCCAGGCTCCCCCTGTTAGGAGTTAATATGAAGTTAGAATTAAAGAAAAATTATAGTGGCTTTCAAGTAGAAAAAATTACTCCCTTAGAGGATATTGATGGTATTTGTTATTATAGGCCTAACGAAGATAGTCAAGTGCAATCCTTTCGTCGCGAATTAATTGAGTCTATAAAAGCTGATATCGACAACGGACAAAATACGCAAAATGGTACCAGCAAAAAAGTAGAAATTTGGAAA
>CAZTGQ010000217.1:289-3024 GCA_964613345.1 uncultured Acidaminococcales bacterium
TTGCTACAGAGGATGATAATAAGGTTTTCACTATTGGCTTTCCTACACCCAGTACAGATGATACAGGGGTGGCACATATTACGGAGCATTCCGTTTTATGCGGCTCTAGAAAGTATCCCTTAAGAGAACCCTTCGTGGAATTAGTAAAGGGATCCTTAAACACCTTTTTAAATGCTATGACTTATAGTGATAAAACTCTCTACCCAGTTGCCAGTCGCAATCCTAAGGATTTTCGTAATTTGATGGACGTGTATTTAGATGCTGTTTTTTACCCCAATATTTATGCCAATTCTTTTACTCTAGCCCAGGAGGGATGGCATTATGAGCTGAGTGACCCAGAGGGCGAGCTTACCTATAATGGAGTTGTCTATAACGAGATGAAGGGCGTGTATTCTGCAGCTGATGCAGTGGAGGAAAATGAAATTAACAAAGCTCTTTTCCCTCAAACCTCTTATCGCTTTGAGTCAGGTGGTTATCCTGATGCTATTCCTACTTTAACTCAAGAGGCGTTTACTAATTTTCACAGAACACATTATTGTGGGGAAAATGCCTATATTTATTTATACGGGAATATAGATATTCTAGACACCTTAGCTTATCTAGATGGGGAGTATTTAGGCAAAATGCCAGCCTTAGGCAAGGAGCCCTTTAAGGTTGAGCTTCAACAGGCCTTTTTAAAAACGAAGGAGGTAGTAGCTACTTATTCTCTGCCTAATGACGAAGACCCTCAGCATAAAACCTTTCTATCTTTAAATATTGTGACAGGTAATGCTTTAGCTCAAAAAAGAGAGTTAGCTCTAAAGCTTCTAAATAGTGTGCTCTTAGATGGTAATGATGCTCCCTTGCGTCTTGCTTTGGTAGAAGCAGGGATTGGTGCGGATATTTCAGGTGGCTTTGCTACATCCATGCTGCAGCCAATTTTTAGTATTAGAGCTAGTGGTTCCGATGCTGAAAAGCTGGACGATTTTGTGCGAGTAATTTATAGCACTCTTCAAAAGCTGACTAAAGAGGGGATTAATAAAGAGCTTTTGACGGCAGCTATTAATGCTCTGGAATTTAAATTGAGAGAGGCTGATTTCGGACTTTATCCTAAGGGACTTTTATATGGGTTAAATTGTTATGATTATTGGCTCTATGGTGGAGATCCCTTTTTAGGCTTACAGTTTACTAAGCTGCTTACTACTCTGCGTAAGCAGGCAGAGGGTGATTATTTTGAAAAACTTATAGAAACTTACCTTTTAGATAATTCCCACAAGGTCCTTCTAGTTTTAAAGCCGGAGCTGGGTAAGGAAGAAGCAAAGGCCTTTCAAGATAAGCATGAGCTTTTAAAAATTAAAAATAGTTTTACCTCTGAAGAGAAGAAAAATTATATTAATCTAGCTAGAGAGCTTCACAAACGTCAGGAGCAAGAGGATTCCCCTGAAGCCTTAGCTACTATTCCTGTTTTGCAGCGCCATGATATTAGAAGAGCTGTGGAATCAGAGGCTTATCAGCTTGTAGAGGAAGATGGCAGTAAAATACTTTATTTACCTCAGCACACTAATAAAATAGCTTATTTACGTTGGAACTATGATTTGACAGGTATTGAGCCAGAGCTTTTGCCTTATGTCTATTTTTACACGGATGTTCTAGGCAAGGTTAATACTAGGGACTTTACCTATCCGGAGTTATCCACCTTTACTAATACCTATACAGGGGGAATTTCTTTTAGAGTAAAGGTGCAGCAACCGGACCCCAGCAGCTCTGACTATAGTATTGTTTTTCACGTAAGGGCTAAGGCTTTGGAGGAGCAGGTAGATAAGGTTTATACCTTGCTACATAATTTAGCCTTAACCTCCGACTTTAGCAATAAACAAAGAATAAAAGAAATTTTAGCTGAGGTGAAAACCGACTGGGATAACAATTTCTTTGCCAGGGGACAGACTGTTGCTATTTCTAGGCTCTTATCCTATTTTTCACCTGCTGCCAGAGTGGCGGAGCAAGATCAGCTATCCTATTATGATTTTATTAAAAAGCTGTGGGATAATTTTGAGGAAGAATATCCTCGCTTACTTGCTAATTTGGAACTTATTAGTAAAAATATTTTTCACCGGCAGGATTCTCTGTTTGCTTATTCCTGCAGTGAGAATATGAGAAATGATATTCTTAAAAAAGAGGCCGCCCTAAAAAATGCCCTGAGTGTAGGGTTATGGGCTGGGAAAAAAGCTCATATTATCTCGGCTCCCGGAGCTAATGAAGGTATTACTACCTCAGGCAAGGTGCAATACGTTATTGCAGGAGGTAATTACAGAAGTCATGGTTATAGCTTTACAGGTGCTATGAAGGTTCTGGAAAGTATTTTGCGCTACGGTTATCTTTGGACCAAGATTAGAGTTCAAGGTGGCGCTTATGGAGCCAATGCCAGCTTTGATTACACGGGACAGGCTTACTTTTCCTCCTATAGGGATCCTAATTTGGCAGAGTCCTTGGAGGCTTATCAGCAGCTACCAGCATATTTAGCTACTTTTTCCGCTACGGAAAGAGAAATGACTAAATATGTTATTGGCACCATGAGTAGCCTTGATGTACCTTTGACTGCTTCCATGCACCTAGATAAGGCTATGGCTCAAGAAAGCATGGGTCTTTCTCTAGAAGAAAGACAGCTTCATAGAGATGAAGTCATTGATGCTTCAGCTAAGGATATTAGAGCCTTGGCACCACTGGTGGAGGCTGTGCTTAAGGATCACTATCTTTGT
>CAZTGQ010000217.1:3034-3372 GCA_964613345.1 uncultured Acidaminococcales bacterium
ATTTTCCCAAGCTAAAATATTGGCTAATCAGGAGCTTTTTAAGTCTATTAAAAAAGTATAAAAGTATTTGCTTTGAAGTGCACTTTAAGTGCTATACTGGTATCAAATCCATGCAAAGGAGCGTTTAATGTGGAACAAAAAGCAGTACGAATTCTTCTAAAAAAGGTGCAAGATGGCCAGCTTTCCATTGAAGAGGCTCTTCTCAGTTTAAAAAAGGCTCCCTTTGAAGATCTAGGCTTTGCTAAGCTTGATCATCACAGAGGCTTAAGACAGGGAGCTGCCGAGGTTATTTATGGAGCTGGTAAAACCAGTGAACAAATCATAAAAATAATAAAGCA
>CAZTGQ010000218.1:0-2702 GCA_964613345.1 uncultured Acidaminococcales bacterium
GGAAGGAAACTCAGTGCCGCTGGAGAAAGAAAAGAGAGGATTTTTACCTGTATATTTTTTTATCCAGTTAGGCAATTTTACCGTCCCGATATCATCACATTGGCGATGATGAGTACAACCCTCTGCAATGAGAATTTTATCTCCGTCCTCTAAGGCATCTAAAACCTTAGCACCCTTTATAGCAGTACTTAAATCACCCTTATAGCGGGCAAAAAGAATGGAAAAGGAGGTGAGTAAAATCTCCGGTGGAGTAATTTGATTAACCTCCTTGAAGGCTTGACTATCGGTGACAACCATTTTCACTTGTCCCCGTAGCTTTTCCAAGGTTTTTGCTAATTCACTGGTTTGGACTACTAAAGCAGTCGCTTTAGCTTCTAGAATATCTCTTATGGTTTGCTGTTGGGGAAGAATAAGTCGTCCCTTAGGCGCAGCAGAATCAATGGGTACAACTAAAATTACGAGATCTAAGGGGGACAAAAGGTCTCCTATTAAGCGAAGGGTCATATCCTTAGTAGGAGCTAAATGTCCAAGCCTTTCTCTTAGCTCATTAATATTTTCTCCAGTGGCAGCACTTACAGCAATGCTGTAGTTTTGCTCTGGGGGAGGAGGTAGAAAATCTCGTTTAGTATCCACCTTATTAAAAATAAGTAAATAAGGAAGCTTTCTGTTTTTTATTTCTTGTAGGATTGCTGCATCCTCTGCAGTCATGCCTATAGCAGCATCTATAATTAAAAGTGCTAAATCTGTTTTGCGCAGAACCTGATGAGCTTTTTCTATCCTAAGCTCACCCAGCTTACCGATATCATCTAGGCCAGGAGTATCGATTAAGACCACCGGCCCCAAGGGTAATAGCTCCATAGACTTATAGACAGGGTCAGTAGTAGTTCCTTTTTCTTCTGATACAATGGCAAGATTTTGCTTGGTTAAGGCGTTAATGAGACTGGATTTACCGGCATTTCTACGACCAAACAAACCAATGTGGATACGTTCCCCTGAGGGTGTTGAATTCAGACTCATAAAATCACTCCTTAGATATAATAAAAACCACCTATGGTGGTGGCAACATTGCTCATAACCTTTATTTTGTGGAAAAAGCTTGTAAAGGTCTTCATTTATGATACAATAAATGGTGGCAAGTAAGCAAGCTAATTTTTAGTTGGGGGAGTTAGAAAATGGCATTAAGAAATTATAAGGTTTTGCTGTTGGCAGATCCTTTCGACGTGGAATATAAACTTACGCTGAAGGCTTTGCAAGAAGCTTTTGCCCAAAATCCAGAATGTGAGATTATTGTGAGCACTAAGTATTCTCTTTTTTCCGGTTTCCTTGGCTCTGTTTTACACCTTTTGGTTAAGCTAGTGATGAAATATGCGCCTAATTTATATGGCAAGCTCTATATTCTTACGGATGAGTCTGAATTTTTCTTGAATTTAAGAAATCTTCTTTGTAAGATAGCTGCTTCCTTTAAAGAGGGGGAGCTTAAGAATCTACGTCCGGATATTGTCATCGCTGCCGGAGTTATTCCTGCCGGTATTATAAACCATTATAAAAGTGACCATCCTAAGGTCTTTTTAGCTGAAGTGGTGCCTCAATACAATGTGCATCAATGGTGGCTTTACGACCGTGTTAATTTGTTCTTTTTGGCAGGAGAGGATATTCGTCCCTTTGCAGAATTTAAGGCTTGGCAAAAGACTTTTTCTTGTGGAGTTCCGGTTCGCAAGGAATTTAAAGAGGTATATAACAGAGAATATCTGAGAATGAAGTATGGATGGAAAAAGGACGATAGAATCTGTCTCATTATAGATGATAAGGTTCGTCCTTTACCTATAGAGGAGTTAATGACTTCTGTTGTTAATAATTATGATGCAACCATTAAGTTCATGGTTGTGGTGGGTAAAAATGTAGCCGTAACTCGTCAACTAAGGCGTTCTCCCTATGCCCTTAAAACCTTTGGCTATGTAGAATATCCTGCAGAAATGATGAATTGTGCAGATTATATGATTACCAGAGCCAGGGGAGTTATGGCGGCAGAGGTGCTAACAACTCCTGCTAAATATATTATTTATGCTCCCACCAGTGGTTCGGAAAGCTATAATGCCCAATATTTAGAGAATATGGGAGCCGCTAAGGTGGCCAGCAATCCCTTTGAAGTAGCCAACAAAATTAAAGAATATGACCGTGCCGATAATATTTTTCTCGGTGCTATGGGCAAGCCGCTATCTGCTGATTATATTGCTGAGGTGGTTTTGCGCGAACTTAATTAAATTTCCCTTACCCCATCTGCCCCAGGAATTTTATGGAAAAGGATGAGTGCTATGGAAAAATTTTATTTAGCTGCTCTGGCCCAGCATTTTACTTATAGGTCAGGAAAAGCCGTGGAGGAGCTTATAAGAGTCCATGGCTCTGCTCAAAAAGCTCATGAAGCTGGACCTAGGGGGATAGAAGCCATTCATCCCTCGGAAAAGCTAAAAACAGCTTATCAGGCCATGTATGATAAAAGCCTACCTCAGGCTATACAAAGATACTCTGCAGAGCATAATATTGCGCTAGTGACTAAGGAGGAGGCTACTTATCCTCATCTTTTGAAGGAGGTGTATAATCCTCCCTTAGTTTTATATGTTAAAGGTAATCCACTTAGCAGTGGTAAGGCTTTAGCAATTGTTGGTTCTAGAAAGGCCACTTATTATGGACTGGAGGTTGCCAAA
>CAZTGQ010000218.1:2712-3347 GCA_964613345.1 uncultured Acidaminococcales bacterium
CTAAGACCATAGCTAGAGATAATATTACCATTGTCAGTGGCGGCGCCTACGGAATAGATGCAGCCGCCCATGAAGGAGCTTTAGCCGTAGGAGGAAGCACCATCGTGGTTTTAGGTGGTGGCTTTTCTAATTTATATCCTGCTTCCCATAAACGCCTTTTCCATCAGGTTTTGGCGAAGGGTAGCTTAGTAACCGAGTATGCTCCCTGGGAGGAGCCCCTGCCCAGAAATTTTCCCCAACGGAACAGAATTATTGTTGGTCTTTGTAGTGGTGTTTTAGTTGTAGAGGGAGCGTTAAAAAGTGGTGCCATGATTACAGCATCCTTAGCAGTAAGTGAAAATAGAGAGCTTTATGTTGTACCTGGTAATATTAATTCACCAACTAGTAAGGGAACTAATGGTTTAATTAAGGATGGTGCACATGTGGTAGACTCCCCGGAGGATATTTTACTAGACTATTTATCTCCTCAACATAACTATCTTGGTAAGGCTCAGATAGACCTGTTTGAGCCTGAATTGGAGCATTGTACAGATGAAGAAAAAAGTATTTTTCAGCTAATTGCGAAGACAGATTTAATCACTTTGGAGGATATAATTGTAAAACTTGACTTGACAATGTCCCAAGTTAGCGTTATT
>CAZTGQ010000219.1:0-3346 GCA_964613345.1 uncultured Acidaminococcales bacterium
ACTCTAAGAACCATATTCTGAGGTAAGGGAAGGGCCACCAGCATAGTTTTGCCCTCACTGCCATTTATAATACGACTACCGGTGCGTCCTGCAAAGGCCTGCCTGAGCTCCTCTTCCTCTGCCTTAGGCTCAGCCCAAATAATTTCTACCTGCTGCCCCAGCCTTTGAGAAAGCTCCTCGCCTTTACGCTTAAGTTCCTCTTGGGTAGGATTGGCAGAAAGCTCTCCGGTCAAAAGACTGGCCACATAATTAGCCTGCCACAGTGCTTTTTCTTTAAATTCCTCGGTCAAATAGGAAGACACACTGCTGCGGAAAAAGACAGCCAAAACCAAATATGCAATTAAAAGTACGGCCAATAAGGGCGCAATAATTCTCTGCTTAGTCATGGGCTCCTCCGGTCTTTAAAAGTGCTTTTATTATATAATATTTTCCGAAGCAAAGCAAAATACTCCCTCCAAACAAAGACAAGCCAGTCGCCGATTAAAAGCAGCGACTGGCTAAAAACTATTTTAGAGCAAAACGCCTCTCTAAAACAATAAAGCTAAGATTGATTATAAGCACAATGAGAATAAGCAGAGCTGCAATACCATTAGCAACCTCTATTCTATCAGGCACAAGTCCTATACCCATGACATACCAAAGATGGACAGCTAGGGTTTCTCCAGCGGCTAATAGATCAAAATCACCCATCCGTCTAGCTACCGTTGTGCCTGCTGTAAAGATGAGTATGGCGCTTTCGCCAATAGCTCTGCCAGCGGCTAGCATAAAGCCTGTAATCATGCTTCCCATAGCAGCCGGTAAAACCACCTTGTAAATAGTTTGCCACTTAGTAGCTCCCAGCGCTAAGCTAGCCTCTCTGTAGGCCGAAGGAACGCTGCGCAGGGCATCCTCAGTGACTCTCACTAAAAGAGGTAGATTTAATAGGGATAGAGCCAAGGCTCCCCCTAAGATACTAAAGCCTAAGCCCAAATAATCCACAAAGATGATCATGCCGAAAAGGCCTAAGACAATGGAAGGAATAGTTGCCAAGCTCTCCGTCGAAAGACGAATAAATTTCGTCACCATATTATTTGGAGCATATTCAGCTAAATAAATAGCAGCCCCTAAAGCAATCACTCCGGACACCAGCATGGACAAAAATAAAATATAGAAGGTATTAAAAAGCTGACCACCTATACCTCCTCCTGCCTCCGTATCACTGGAGGGCGAGAAAAGAAAGTGAGGTGTTAAAACAGGTAAGCCCTTGTAGAGCAAATAACCTATAAAAACCAACAAAATACCAATTAAAAGACAACCCACAAACCACAAAAGGCCCTTAGCTAATTTATCCATTACCTTAGGACTCATGCTCTCGCCCCCTTTCGCACACTAATTCTTCTCACTACTAAAATAAGCAGCAGAGAAATAATGAGCAGTACTAAGGCCATGAGGAAAAGAGAATTACCCCAAGCACTGCCAAAAGGAGTATTACCCATCTCTACCACAATTTCGCTGGGCAGGGTGCTGGTAGGAGAAAATAAAGAGGTCGGCAATTGAGGCGTATTACCAATAACCATTTGTACTGCCATAGTCTCCCCAATAGCTCTGGCCATGCCTAAAACAACTGCTGTAGCAAGGCCCGGCATAGCTGTAGGCAGGACAATATGCCACATGGTCTGCCAGTAAGTAGCTCCTAAAGCAACAGAGCCCTCCTCTAATTCCCTAGGTACAGCGCTCAGGGCATCCGTAGAAATGCTAATAATAGTAGGCAAAATCATCACAGAAAGAATGAAGGCTGTAGTGAAAATACCAAAACCACCGGCAACCTTAAAGGTATCTCTTACCCAAGGAACCACTACTGTTAAGCCTACAAAGCCATAAACTACAGAGGGAATAGCCATATACAAATTAACTGCCGGCTTTAAAATCTCCTTCATTCCCTTAGGGGCAAGCTTAGCAATGAAAAGTGCACTTAAGATGCCTAAGGGTGCACCAATAATTGTAGCCGCTAAGGTCACCAAAATACTGCCTACAATAAAGCTAGCTGCTCCGAACTTATTACTGTCCGGTCGCCATACGGCAGAAAAGAAAAACTCTCCCGGGCTAACATCTCTAAAGGTCATTAAGCCCTGCTGACTCATAAATATCAATATAGCAATAATAATTACACCTAATACAGAGGCGGAGGCGAGAAATACGCCCCCAGCCACCTTATCCCATGCTTTCTTGTCCATGGCTCCCCCTTTATTTTTTCGGAAGCTTAGTCAAAGGAATGAACCCCTTGCTTTCTACATTCTTATCCTGAAACTCCTTGCCGGTCACATAATCCATGAAAGCCTTCACTGCGCCGGTTGGTTGACCCTTGGTGAACATATGACCTATGGTATAAATAGGATATTTACCTTCTGACACTGCTTGCAGACTGTAAGCCACGCCCTCATATTTCAAGCTCTTTATTGTTTTATCCACATAAGCAGCATCCACGTAACCAATAGCGCCGGGAGTAGTGGCAATAGCAGAGCGCACAGCACCGTTGGAATCTTGAATAATAGCGTCATCAGTAAATTCCTGACCCTTTAAAACAATGCTAGCAATAGTAGCTCTGGAACCGGAGGATTTTGCTCTATGTACTAAGGTAATCTTGCTATCCTTACCGCCAACCTCTTGCCAATTCTTAATTTTACCGGTCAGCACATCAATTAATTGCTGCTTGGTAAGAGAATCCACGTTAACATCCTTATTGGTAATGAAAACAAAGGGAATACCTACTAAAGCGGTATCCACCATGCCCTTATCCTTAAGATCGGCAGATAAGGGCACGTCGGAATTACCTATGTTAACGGCGCCGCTGGCTGCTTGCTTTTGTCCTGTAAAGGAACCGCCGCCGGAAATGTTAACGGTAACCTTATCATGTAATTTATAGAATTCTTCCTGTCCCACCTTAAGCAAAGGAAGTAAAGCAGAAGAACCGGAAGCAGTAACCTTGCCCTCTACCTTAGCTTGAGCCTTAGGAGCCTCTGCCTTTTTCTCACTAGTACCACACCCTGCTACTAAGCTCATACCCACCATCATAGTCAAAGCCAAACCCACTGTTTTCTTCATTACCTTATTCATGCTTTTGAACCTCCGTTTTTTGTATTTTTTCTCCTGTAACCAGATAAAAAACCCATTCTCCCAGATTTGTGGCGTGGTCGCCAATGCGTTCCACCCGAGAAACTATTTTATTCAGAGCTAAACCCTGAGGAATGTTGCTATTATCGTCAATCATATAAGTCAAAATATCTCTTTTGCACTGGTCGCACAATTCATCCACATGCTCATCCAAGCTAATGACCTCCTGAGCCATCTTAGCATCTAGATGCACATA
>CAZTGQ010000220.1:0-3318 GCA_964613345.1 uncultured Acidaminococcales bacterium
AGCACTATATCCTTGGGTTCTACCTCAGCAGGCTCCGGCACAAGGCTCTCCGGTGCATAAGCAAAATATCCACCCTTAGTGGTCAAAAGCTCTGTCCACTGATAGTTCTCCTTCTTTTGTGCCTGCCCTAAGGGCAGTGCGACAAATAGTCCAAGAACAGTGCTTAATATCATCACAGCAATTCTTTTTAGCATAAAGCTTCTCCTTTATCTTCTCAATCTTTAGTTAAAATTATATACAGCTTCATGGTGAAAAGCAAGGAAGAATGCTATAATATAGCAAGGTAAAAGCATTTAGCTGCTTACCAAGGAGATTTATTATGCCCCTGTTTACCGTGCCCTTAGAGGCCACTTCCCTTAACTTAAAAACCTTTTTGCAGCAGCATAAAATTTCTGCCACTACCTACAAGGCCTGCAAAAGACAAGGCCTTTGCCAAATAAACGGGCAAATAGTCCAGCGTAATGTACTACTCAGTCCAGGTGATACTGTATGCCTCACCTTTCCCCCGGAGGACTGTCAGCTAGAGACTGCAGAGGGAGACCTTGCTATCATTTATGAGGATGACTATTTTCTCGTGGTAAATAAACCTGCCGGACTCTTGGTCCATCCCACAGGACAGGAAAAAGATTCTCTTGCTAATCGCCTAGCTGCTTATAGCTTAAGGAAGGAGCGGCCCTTTGGTATCCACCCCGTATTACGTCTGGATCAGGAAACCTCTGGACTAGTGCTTTTTGCTAAAAATAGCGCTGTCCAATATGCCCTCACCCAAACACCCTTAGCTAAGGAATATCTAGCACTTACCCATGGCTGTCCCCCCTCTTTAAGTGGCACTATTACGGCACCCATTGGACGAAAGCCAGGCAGTATTATAGAGCGACAGGTAGATGCTAAAGGTCAAGCTGCCCTTACCTACTACCATGTGCTTGCCACCAATAATAGGATAAGCCTCATTAAATTTAGTTTAGGTACGGGACGAACCCACCAAATAAGAGTGCACAGTGCCTTTTTAGGTTGCCCTCTTATTGGCGACCATCTCTATGGAGCACCGGGGACTAAGTCCAGACATTTTTTACATGCCTATAAATTAAAACTGACCCATCCATTTACTAACGAAGCCCTTGCCTGGGAGCTTTCTTTACCACCTGATATGTTAGATTATATGGAAAAGGAAAATTTGTGCTATAATAAGTATATCAAAAATTTTAGGAGGTAATATTATGCCCTTTGTTACATCTACGGAAATGTTTAAAAAAGCTTATGCAGGGAAATATGCTGTAGGAGCCTTTAACGTTAATAATATGGAGATCATCCAAGGTATTTGCGATGCTGCTAAAGCAGAAAACTCTCCTTTTATTCTTCAGGTATCTGCCGGTGCCAGAAAATACGCCAAGCATGCTTATTTAGTAAAATTGGTAGAGGCTGCTATGGAGGATACCGGTCTACCTATTTGTCTTCATTTGGATCATGGTGCTGATTTCGATATTTGTAAATCCTGTGTAGACGGCGGCTTCACCTCAGTAATGATTGATGGTTCTAAGCACGATTTTGAAGAAAATATCGAAGTTACTAAGCGTGTGGTAGACTATGCTCACAATAAGGGTGTGGTAGTTGAGGCAGAGCTGGGTAAATTGGCAGGCGTGGAGGATGCCGTAAAGGTAAATTCCAAGGATGCTACCTATACGGATCCTGACCAAGCCGTGGAATTTGTAGAAAGAACCGGTGTAGACTCTTTAGCTATTGCCGTAGGAACCAGCCATGGCGCCTACAAGTTTAAAGGCAATCCTGAGCTTGATTTTGCCAGAATTGAAAAGATTTCCAATTTGCTACCGGGCTTCCCCTTAGTTCTGCACGGTGCTTCCACTGTTATTCCGGAATTCGTAGCTGAATGTAATAAATATGGCGGTAAAATAGAGGGAGCACAGGGGTGTCCTGAACCTATGCTGAAAAAAGCAGGAACCTTCGGTATCTGCAAAATTAACATTGATACTGATTTACGCCTAGCTATGACCGCTTCCATTCGTAAATTCTTAGCTGAAAATCCCGGAGACTTTGATCCTCGCTCCTACCTAAAGCCTGCTCGTCAAGCCATTCAGGATATGGTAGCACATAAAATGAGAGATGTTTTAAATTCCTCAGGTAAGCTTTAACTCCAAAAATGCACAAAAATAAGTCTCTAGGACAAAATCCCAGAGACTTATTTTTTGTATTAAGAAATTATTTGGGCAGCTTAGCGAAGAAAATGCGAATAAGATACAATGCTAGGACAAATGCACAAAGGTCAGATAAGGGCTGACACCATACTAGCCCTTCAATACCCCAAAAGCGTGGTAAAACTAGGAGAAAGGGAATAAGAAAAAGTCCTCTTCTAGCTGCTGCCACTAGAATTGCTCCATTGGTATTTCTCGTAGTTTGAAGGGTCATATTAGCTAAAACCACAAGTCCAGTGAGGGCAAAGGTGTAAGCCTGCTTTTGCAATCCCCATGTGCCAATCTCTATTACAGCTGGGTCATCACGGAAAATGGCAATAATAGCATCCGCTTTTAAATAACCAAGAACAGACATGACAAGAGTAAAAACAGTAATAAACTTTAGGCAAAAGCTAAAGCCTTCTCTTACTCTACCATAGAGCTTCGCTCCATAGTTGAAACCACAGACAGGCTGATAATCTTGACCAAAACCAATCATAGCCGCTCCGGCGAAAAACGATAACCGTGTCACAATGGACATGGCCGCAATAGCTGCATCACCAAAAACACCTGCCGCTACATTCATGACAATAGTACCAAAAGAGCCAAAGCCCTGTCTAAATAAAGAAGGTGCTCCCCCGGCAATAATTTCCCTACATTTACTCTTCGTAGGCTTAAAGTTACGCCAATGTATTTTTAAATTGCCACCCTTGTGGCTCATGTATAGCAATAAAAAAAGACTAACGCTTTGACTGATGATAGTAGCGTAGGCAGCTCCGGAAATTCCCAAATTCATAGTAAAGATTAAAAGTGGGTCCAGAGCTACATTTAAAAGTCCCCCACTGGCGATACCAACCATGCCATAAGCAGCACTGCCTTGAAACCGGAGCTGATTATTCATAACTAAAGCACACATCATGATAGGAGAACCTAAAAGAATAATCCTGAGATAATCCTTTGCATAGGACAAAATAGTAGGCGTAGACCCCATGATTAAGGCTAACTGCTCTACATAAAGGCAACCAAAAACGGCTAAGAGGCAGCCGGTGAAAAAAGCTAGGAAAAAAGCTGTAGAAGCCATAATAGATGCCTCTCCTTCTTTTTGAGCACCTAGCTGACGGGAAATATAATT
>CAZTGQ010000221.1:0-2611 GCA_964613345.1 uncultured Acidaminococcales bacterium
CATGTTCATGGAAACCTTCGAAATATTTCTGTCCTCTATCATAACACCGATAGCCTTACAATATTTGAAACCACCGCTAGAAGCTCTCACTACCTTGGCAATGCTCTTAGCTACCTCTAAATCACTGGTATCTAAATTAACATTGAAAGCTACCAAGGGCATACGTGCACCAATAGCTACAATACCTGCAGTAGGATGAATTTTTCTTTCACCATAATCAGGTGCCCAATCTTCCTCCAGTAGCTTTGCAGGCATACCTTCAAACTGTCCCTTACGGCAGGAAGCTAGATTGCGTCTTTGCTCCTTAGTGCAGCTATCTTCGTAAAGGAAACTGGGAACTTGAAGCTCCTCCCATACTCTTTTAGCCAAACGCTTAGACATTTCCACACATTCTTCCACGGTCATATTCAAAGTGGGAACAAAGGGGATAACGTCCGTTGAGCCCATTCTGGGATGAGCACCCTCATGCTTGGTCATATCAATTAACTCTGTAGCCGTCTTAGTTAACTGGAAGGCTACTTCCTCTACAGCCTCCGGACTACCTACTAAAGTAATTACGCAACGATTATGGCTTTCGTCAGACTGAAAATCGAACAAAGAACATCCTGGTACACTCTTGGATACTGCCTCCAATTTATCAAGTATCTCTTTGTTTCTACCTTCACTAAAATTCGGAATACATTCTACTAATTTTGCCATTTTACATCCTCCTTGAGTTTTATTTGCTTTGCTTACCTCCCCCCGTCGGAACATCAAAGCACTCATTTGAACTATGTTCTTTCTTAATTATACTAAAAATAATGGCTAAAGCAACAGTTATTCGCTTATTGGCTAAATAAAAGGATACTATCTAGTCAGCTCTAGACTTAGCAAGTTAATATTGCTAAGTCTAGCTTTAGCTAATGTTTACAAAATACCCCCTTACTAGAATAAAAGTAGGCTCTTTATCCTTTTATCTTAGTAGGATATAATATAGTTGTAAGAAAAGGAGGTTCCAATATGTACAAGAAAAAAATACTACCTAAAATATTAACAGCTTTAGTAGCCAGCTGCTTTACCTTCGCGTCCTTCGCCCCAGTCTTTGCAGCTAGTCATATGCCAAATCATCACGACAACCCTCCTGGCAGGCGTCCACCTGCAGCAAGAGTGCAAAGGCCCTCTGGTCCTGGAAATACGCCTCCTCTTCCCGTCAACCCAGGTTCCTCGGTAAGAGCGCCAAGGCCTAATTCTGCTCCTAGGCCAAATCCTCCGCCGCCTCGTGTTCATAGACCAAATCCATCTTTAGGTCCACATAGACCACCCCAGGGACAACTTCATAGACCATATCCTAGCCATAATGCACATAGACCTCCTCAAATCCGTCCCTACGGACATCGTCCTCCGATTCGTCCTCATAGACCTCCCGTCTACTACCATAATAGATATCCAGGTTCTTATCCTCATTGGCGCAGAAGTAATGTGGTATTCTACTATGGTTGGCCCCGATCCTCTTATTGGTGGGGTTGCCGTCGAGGGCTTGCCTTTGGCGAGTATCTCGTACTGGCCTTAATGATGGAAGGCATCAGAGCTAATAGGCAGGTCACCATGAATGATCTTTATGAGCAGCATATTAATGGCATGAGCTACGAAGAGCTCTGCTTTAAATATGATTTAGACTGGTACAGTATCAATTCTCGTGCTAGATCCCGCTATAGTCAAATGCATGCCTATGCCCTAGGCTCAGGCATTTCCTTCTGGGCTTGGAATGATAGAATTTACTATTAAAACAAAAACAATCTCCCTACAGGGAGATTGTTTTTTATAATTATAGAAAAACTAAGGGGTATATTTAAATTTTAACTTTAAATACAGTTTGTTCCTTAACCTCTGTAGCCAAAGCATCCAAAGCTACGCCTACTCTATGCTTACGCAATTTCCACTGTTCTTCCTTGGGAGTATTGGGATCACCCAAGGGATAAGGAATAGAAATAGTAGGAACAATTCTATTGGCACCTACAGTTAAGGATACAGGAATCAGGTTACACATATGCACGATATCAAAACCTGCTCTTTCAAAAACCTTTACCATCGTTGCACCGCAACGTGTACAAGTTCCTCACGTGGAGCCTAGGATAATGGTATTTACCCCATCCTCGTGGAGAAGGGGAATTATTTCCGTAGCCATTCTCTTAGCTTCAGCTTCGGTAGTACCAGTACCAACGGTAGAATAGAAGAAATTATGTAGCCTCTTAAATTTACCTTCTTTTTCATAGGCACGCATTGCATCCAAGGGCACAATAACATTGGGGTCTGCATTAGCAGCAGCAGGATCAAAGCCCGCATGAATAGTCTTAAAAACTCCAGACTCTAATCTATCCATACTGGTTACATCATACTTACCCCAACGAGTAGCGGAAGCAGATTGAATACGATCCGGATTATCTACAGGAACAATACCACCGGTGGTGACCATTGCTACCACAGCATCCTTTAAGGCAACAGGTGCTGCTACAGGTACAACATCCTTAGCAGGAATGACAAGCTCTGTCTGATAAGGCTGTTTTTGCATCTTTTTCAAGAGCATTTGCACGCCACGATAGGCAGCAGTGTTTTCCCTAGTATCCGGCAAAAA
>CAZTGQ010000221.1:2621-3302 GCA_964613345.1 uncultured Acidaminococcales bacterium
TTCATGGCGACAACCACGGGGGAAATAGCCTTCAGCTTCAGCGCCTTCGTTAGCTCCTCCGGCTAACATTTTGTTAGCAAAGTCAGTTAACACCTTTACATCCTGGCGCATTTTCGCAGCAGCAGCGCCACCCTTGAAAATAAGGGCATCCTTCTTGAACATTTCCACGCCGGGATTTTCATCATTCATAGAAGTGATAACCAAAGCCTTGGGATGACTAGCAGCAATAGCCTTACAAATATTACCGCAGGCTACACCATAGCGGCCGGCACGAAAAGCAGGACCAGCAATAAACAGATCGAACTCCTTGCCTGCAAGCATTTCCATAATACGCTTAATAGCTTCTTCTGTATGAGAACCCATAAAGTTATCACCACAGACAACGGTATGAGTTAATTCACAATCTGCTAAAGCCGCATTAATAGCACCGGTAGGTCCTACGCAGCCTTCAACAATATACGGCTCTTGATCAGCCTTATCTTCGCCACCAACACCGCCAAAGAATTGATTTACATAACAAATCGCTTTTTTCATTTTTGTTCCTCCTCTCCTCTAATATTCCACCATAGTTTTTACAGAAAGGCCAGAAATATGATCCCCGCAGAACCAGTTATTATCTTCCATGATAATAGACCCATCCTCACGAGCTGATTTTCCTAATTTCTCATCATAGCCCCAGCT
>CAZTGQ010000222.1:0-3269 GCA_964613345.1 uncultured Acidaminococcales bacterium
ATCTTTCAAAGCGGCGCAGACTATATCGCACACATTCCAGCTATCGATGTGAGGGATAAATTTGACTAAATAATTTAGTTTCTCTTCCCAGGAAAGGGGAGCATAGGCGATAACCAGACCGTAAACAATCTTTTCCTCTGCCCAATAACCAATAGGAGCCGTTAAAACCTCCTGCCAATTACTTTGAGCAATTTCTCTGGCCAAAGACTTTTGTACAGGTACTCTCACACCGAGTATATTATCTTTGCCGGGAGTTAGCTTACTGTGAAATTCTTGATACTTGCTATCGCGTAAGGACCGTAGCTTTGCTTCTAGCTTCATGTGGACACCTCATTAGAAAGTAATAGAGTAAGAACTGGTTTGATACGGAACAATCTTTCTTAATTATAACAAAGATATGGTATAATTAATATATTTGATATGTTTAATAAATTAGGGAGGCGCCAGGTGAAAATTAAAGAATTGTACAAACAGGTTAAAGAATTAGTTGAAACTGATATTGCAGGGAATTACGTTTCCTTTAAGGGAAGAATAAGCAGGAGACAGTTCTGTGTCCATTCTACAGTTTTGGGCTTCTTTTTTACTGCTATGTTCATGGGTATATTGCTCCTCGCTCCTTTTATTCTCATGGCCACTTCCATGACACGTATGATGTCCATTGCAGGAATATGGTTTGGCGTGACCTTCCTTTTCTCCGGAGTCTGGCTGCTATCCATCTTGGTGCGTAGATTGCATGATACCGGTCGCGGTATGGCTTTTCTCATAGGATTATTCTTTGCCTTCATAATCTTCGTCTGTTTGTTTGGGGGCGGCTTAACCGTCCTAGGCGGCATAAGTGGACTTACCGGCGGTTTCACCTTTTACCTTTTTGTGCTGGGAGCGATGCTCTTTAGCATATTTGCTAACTGGGTAATATTTTATAGACAGGGGACTGAGGGAAGCAATGAATATGGCCTAGACCCCTTGCCTGATAATGCCGAAAGAATTAAAGAGATTCCTATTTGGCAGGAGATAAAGACCTATTTCGTATTTTATTTTCAGAATGCAGAGGCTATCTATTTGAACAATAAGGGACGTTTAAATAGAAAGCAATACTTTAGTTGCCTTGTGGGGCTTTTTCTTTTACAGTTTGGCTTTCAAGCCCTGGATCAATGTCTGGATCAAATTGTGGTGCATTGGTTCTTGAAGCTAATAACCAGTCTCATCATGCTTTTATGTATGATAGCTCTTTCGGTGATGCAAATAAACATAACAGTAAGACGTTTGCATGACCATGGACTATCCGGTATGAATATTCTGTGGATGCTGGTGCCTTTCGTGCAGACCATGCTTTTACTAAAGTTAACCGCTATGACCGGTGAGCAGGGAGCTAATGAGTACGGAGTGGATACTTTAGTTCCGGGCGAAAGCGATGATTATTAAGGATTAAAGCAACTAAAAGGGAGACAATATAAATGGCTAAAATGGTTAGCGTGAAGGATATTATCACCATTAAAATTACTGGTTTAGGCAGTGGTGGTGAAGGCGTGGGTAAATATGAAGGGTTCACCTTCTTTGTGCCCGGTGCGCTTAGCGGTGAAATGGTTCAAGCTCAGGTTACGCTGATGAAAAAGACCTATGGACAGGCTAAAATAGTTAAAATCTTGGAAGCAAGCGGAGCAAGAGTAAAGCCCGCCTGTAGTGTCTACAAGGAGTGTGGCGGCTGTCAGCTCCAGCATCTGAGCTATCAAGGTCAACTGGCTGAAAAAAAGCAACAAGTGGTAGATGCTCTGGAAAGAATTGGTAAGTGCAAGAACCTAAAAGTGGAGAATACTTTAGGTGCCGAGGATCCTTTTCATTATCGCAATAAAATGCAGGTACCGGTAGCTCAGGATAAAAAAGGACCGTTAGCTATCGGTTGCTTCGCTCAGGGTACGCATAAAGTCATAAATGTGGATAATTGTCTCATTCAAGATGAGCTTAATAATAAAATTGCTATGATAGTCAGACAATGGATGAAGACCTATAAAATACCTGCCCTTCAGGAAGATAAACGCAGTGGCATGGTGCGCCATATTATGGGCAGAGTGGGCGTACACACAGGAGAAATAATGACCGTCTTAATCACAAATCAGCTGATGGTCCCGCATTTAAAGGATCTAGGGAAAATGCTGCGAGAAGCTCTGCCCAGGTTTACCACCTTGGTGCAGAATGTGAATACAAGGCATACCAATGTCATTATGGGACCGCAAAATAAGGTCATCACGGGACCAGGTTTCATTAGGGACAAGCTGGGAAGCTTTACCTTTAATATTTCGCCTCATTCTTTCTTTCAGGTTAATACTAAGCAAGCGGAAAGGCTCTATAGTACGGCCTTGGAGTTTGCGCAGTTAACTGGGAAGGAAAATGTTATTGATGTGTATTGCGGTACAGGTACTATTACTCTGTTTTTGGCTCAACAGGCTAAATATGCTTTGGGTATAGAAATTGTACCGGCAGCTATTAAGGATGCCAGAGAGAATGCACGGAATAATAAGGTGAAAAATGCAGAGTTTATTTGTGCAGATGCAGCAGAAGCACTGCCCCGTCTAGTAGTGGACGGTGTGAAACCGGATGTGGTGGTGCTGGATCCACCTAGAGCAGGCTGCGAGGTAAAGGTACTGGAGGCTATTGCCGGTGTCAAAGCTAAACGAGTGGTGTATGTGTCCTGTAACCCTGCATCTCTGGCTAGAGATGTAGCTATTTTGCGTGATAAGGGTTATCGCCTAGACAAGGTGCAACCAGTGGATATGTTCTGCCAGTCCAGTCACGTTGAGAGTGTCTGCTTGATGTCAAGGGTGGAAGAGTAAGTGTGTAAGAAGTCCAGTAATTAAGCCATTTCCGGGGGTTTTAGGTCAAAACTAATGTGTTGAAAAACGCGCGTTTTACTGTTCGCGGGAATAAGTCCAAGGAGCCATAATTTAATGTGACAGAGCAGATTAGATGTCATAGCTTGGTGTATGGTCAGGTTAGATGTCAGAGGTTCGCGAGTGGTCAGGTTGGATGTTTTTTGATTTTGCCGGGGTTGTGTGAGCAGGTTGGATGTTTGTTTATAAAAAATGTCTTCGTATTTTGCAATTACAACATACGAAGCAGGGCAATGTGTGGTATAATATAGTAGATTCAATGGCTAATAGACAGTGTAAAATATATTAGTTATTTTAGTAACAGGAGGATTTGAAAATGGGAAAAGCGACACAAGACCTTCGGAAGGAACATGAGGCCATCCTTTATGTACTGCAAATACTTGA
>CAZTGQ010000223.1:0-3268 GCA_964613345.1 uncultured Acidaminococcales bacterium
TAAATCTATTTCCCCCAAACGACAGCGATAATTTTTGACTAAAATTTGATACCCCTTAGCTTCTAAAAATTTCGCAGCCTCGGCTTCTCCCCAGCGCCCTAAATTTCCACGCTCGTACACGAAAAGCCTCCCTCCTATTTTAAAACAAGAAACCTATCCTCATCTAAAGCCGTACCTAAGTCACTACTCATGGCCATAGTTTTAATTGGCTCATAACTACGACGATGCCAACAACATGGTCCATAGGCCTCTATGGCCTCCATATGACTTTGACTGCCATATCCCTTATGGCCGGCAAAACCATATGGAGGAAATTCTTTATCAAGCTCTAGCATAATTCTGTCCCTGGTAACCTTCGCCACAATGGAGGCAGCTGCAATGGACGCACTTTTAGCATCTCCGTGAATAATGGATTTCGTATGAATCAGCGGTAAGGATAAGGGCATAGCATCTACTAACGCAACTTCTATAGGCTCCTTAAAACCGGTAAGACATTTAACCATGGCAGCCTTAGTAGCAGCATAAATATTAAGCCTATCAATAGTAGCAGGGCCTACAATATTTACGGTAATGCCCAAGGCCTTAGCTAAAACCTCAGCATAGAGAGTATCTCTTTTAGCAGCGCTAACCTGCTTAGAATCATTTAAGCCACTGATAAAAACGTCCTGTGGCAAAACAACTGCAGCCACTACTAAAGGTCCTGCCAAGGGCCCACGCCCAGCTTCGTCACAACCGGCAATATATTTCATACCTGCTTGCCAAAAGTTTTGTTCCTCCTCCAGCATAGCAAAAAAGCGCTTTTGTTCCAGCGCAGCCGCCTCTTGCTGCTTGAAATAAGCAGTCAAAAGCCTTTGCACTCCTTTTCTTTCATCTAGCCCTAATTCAGCCAAAAGCTCTGCCGAAGGTTGCTGTGCCAAAAGCTCTTTGATTTCTGTAATATTCATTATCCACCTCATAAAAAATAGGACCCTTAGGTCCTATTAAACTTTAGCAGCTGTCTCCAAGGTAAAGGTTCCCAGCTTGCCTGTTTTAAAGTCTCGTAGCACCATATTAATGACCTTGTCACCATCAACGATTCCACCGACTCTCAGGCAACCTCGAGCAACTGCGATTTTATTTATAATCGAAGCCACTGCCTCATCTTGCGCTAATTCTATATTGTACTGCTTAGCTAAAGCACCAAAATATTGTTCCTGGACCCTAGCAATTAAAATCTTCATGGCTGTTTCTTTGTCAAAGACCTCTTCTCTGATGGCACCGGTCACCGCTAAGTTAAAGCCAATCTCCGGCTCATCAAATTTAGGCCAAAGCACACCAGGCGTATCTAAAAGCTCTAAACCCTTAGCTATGGTAATCCACTGAGGGCCACGAGTCACGCCGGGGCGATCCTGAGCTGCTACCTTACGTTTACCAATGATTCGGTTAATCAAGGTAGACTTACCCACATTAGGTACGCCCACAATCATGACCCTAATAGGTCTGTTTTTCACACCACGTTTTAACCATTTATCCGTAATAGGCTGTGCTTCTACTCGTACTGCTTCAAAAAGAGCCTTGACACCCTTGCCCGTAGCACAATCTACCTGCATAGCCCTTAAGCTGTTGTGCTTAAATATCTCCAGCCAGGCCTTGGTTTGCACGGGATCAGCCATGTCCGCCTTATTTAAAGCAATAACCTTGGGCTTAGCACCTAGCATGGACACTAGCATGGGATTAGAGCTAGAGCGAGGAATACGTGCATCCAGCATCTCAACTACCACATCCACCAGCTTAAGATTACTTTCCATCATGCGTTTGGCTTTGGTCATATGACCGGGAAACCATTGAATTTTAAAGTCCATTTTTACTCCTTACGGCAGAGTTCTTGCTTTATCCAAGGGCCAGAAAATAACACTGGCCTTGCCCTTTACTAAGGACAGATCTACAAAACCCACATCCTTAAATCTACTATCCTCTGAATTGTTTCTATTATCACCCATGACAAAAATGCTGCCCTGAGGAACCACAGCCTTGCGATAATTAGTATGGAAAGGCTCTTTAATATAAGCTTCTTTGATTTCTTTACCATTGACAAGGGTATGTCCGTCAATAATTTCCACGGTGTCACCACCGGTAGCAATTACTCTCTTAATAAAATCACGTCTGGTATCACTGGGGTACTTAAAGACAATAATTTCACCCTTTTCCGGCTTTCTGGTGTAATAAACCAATTTATTGACAATAAGCCTCTCCCGATCCAATAATGTATTCATCATGGAAGGACCGGAGACTAAATAGGGCTCCACTAAGAAGGTTCTGATACAAAAGGCAAGAACCACTGCCACGATAATAGATATCATCCAATCGCTGACATTATCCTGCCAGGTTCTGGTTTCTTTTTCTTCTGACATATTAACTCCTTTAAAAGTTAAAGGGGAGACTGCATAAACAGTCTCCCCTTAGATTCCGATTAGCGACGTTCTCTAATACGAGCTGCTTTACCGGTTAACTTGCGTAAGTAGTATAACTTAGCTCTACGTACAATACCACGATGAGATACTTCAATCTTATCCAATCTTGGAGAATGTAGGGGGAAGGTTCTCTCTACACCAACACCGGATGACATACGACGTACAGTAAACATTTCACGTAAACCAGCACCACTGCGTGCAATGCATACACCCTCGAATAACTGAATACGCTCTCTAGTTCCTTCTACAACCTTTACAAATACCTTAACGGTATCGCCAGGACGGAAGTCAGGGATGTCAGTACGTAATTGCTCTTTTTCAATAGCTTCAATGATATTCATAATATCCTCCTCTTAAATCCAAGACGTTCTTGTCGAATACAGCGGACCGCCCGTTTTTGCATACGAGATATTATAGCATACTACCATATCCTATGCAAGGACTTTCGAGCCTAATATTATTATAAGCCTTTAAGCTTACAATACCCATAGATCCCTAGGAGCATAGTAGCAACTCCAGTAAAAACAATTACCGGTCGCACAGACAGTATACTGGCCACTACACCTGCTAAGGACACCATCACTATAGAACAGTACCCATAATAACAATGAAGAACCGCTACAAGTAGCAGTTCTTCATTGTTGAGGAAAGGTTAAAACTTTAACGACCACTTACCCCTGAGGAGATATTAACATTTGTCTTTTGCATATGTCAAGAAATAAATATTTAAAAAATTAACCTGTAAAATTATTTCACTCTAGCGGCTAGAGCACGGGTTAAAATGTCTATACCCTTCATAATAGCAGCGGTGTTGAAGG
>CAZTGQ010000224.1:0-464 GCA_964613345.1 uncultured Acidaminococcales bacterium
GTTGTTGGCCCAAGGCCAGCAACAGCTATTTTGCTTCAAGGAGATAATTCTGCTATGTAACAATCGTTAGAAGGTATAGCCAAAGGTTTTGAAGGCATCTACACCGAACTTGTCTTTGTATTTATTGTAGACAGGCTTCATGGTTTCCTTCATACCATTAATAGTTTCAGGAGAAAGCTTATTTACTTGTAAGCCCTTATCCTTAAATTGCTTAACAATAGCGGCATCTAATTCTCTAGAAGCCTTTACTTCAGCAGCACATGCTTTTTTTGCAGCTTCTTCAAAAATTTTACGATCTTCTGCGTTAAGGTTTTTCCAGGTCTTGGAGCTTACACTTAGTACTAGGGGATCATAGCAATAATCCCAAATAGTCATATATTTTTGCACTTCTTCAATTTTGGCGGCTCTGATGGTATCGTAGGGGTTTTCCTGTCCATCAATAGCTCCTTGCTGGAGAGCAGTGA
>CAZTGQ010000224.1:474-3254 GCA_964613345.1 uncultured Acidaminococcales bacterium
GCTATAGGGCATCTGAGTAGGGTCAGCCTTAAAGGTGCTAAATACGTCTACTAAAATGGCGATAGCAGGAATTCTAATTTTCATGCCTGCCAAATCACTGGCAGCTTTAATAGGCTTAACGTTATTGGTGATTTGACGGAAGCCGGCTTCACCCATTGCTAGGACGTGAGGACCCTTGGCTTCTATTTCTTTTCTGACAAAGGCAACGCCGGGAGCATTCTCGGAGAAGAAATACTTGTCAGCACTTTTATAGCCATCGGGTAAAATCCAAGGCATATTGATGACGGATAGCTTGGGTACAATATTGGTGTGAATGATGGTGGAGTGCAAATCTACGTCGGTAGCATTGTTATAGAGCATTTCTATACCTTTTGTTTGGTCCCCGGAGGAGAGCTGCTCGTTGGAATAAATTTGGATTTTGTATCTGCCACCGGTTTTTTCTTCTACTTCTTTTTTAAAGCCTTTAGCTGCAACCTGCCATACACTGGCTTCAGATGTGGTTACATTCATTCTTAGGGTAGTGGGATTCTCTTTGGTTCCCTTAGTACCCTTGCTTCCGCAGCCGGCAATACCAAGTGCTAAGGTTAAACAAAGCACGCTTGCTAAAATTTTCTTTGACATAATTTTCAACCTCCAATGTGAGTATGTTAAATGTTATTTTATTTCATTACCTACTTGGACATTCATTTTGGCTTCGTAATATTTCACCATGGCCGTTTGATCCTCATCTATATGACCGTTATCATTAGCCCAATCCATAATTTCTAACACCACATCTGTTACCGGTGTGTCTATAGCAAGCTTATGGGCATATTGCTTGGCGTTAATAATATCCTTGCGATGGACGGCAATACGTGCTCCGGGGGTATAATCTCTTTTGATGAGCATGGGGACTTTATTATCGTAGAGTGGTCCACCGGCAAAACCTGTTTTTGTAGCATTAAATGTTGTTTCTAGGTCTAAACCGGCTTTAGCTGCAAAAGCATAGGCCTCTGTAATGGCGGCCAGATAAGCGCCGGCAACCATGTTATTGACTAGTTTAGTAATACTGCCACTACCTGATTTGCCTGTATAAATGGGAGTTCCTAGACAGCTGAGCAAAGGCTTTGCCTTTTCAAAGGCTGTTTTTTCTCCACCGGTCATAATGGCTAAGGTACCTGCTTTGGCAGCTGGATTACCACCGCTTACCGGCGAATCTAAAAGAAATTGCCCTGCTGCTGTGACTTTAGTATGTAGTTCTTGGATAATATGAGGTGCGGTTGAAGATAAATCAATAATGATATTCCCTGGTTTACCGTACTTAATCGCCTGCTCTACTGAATCAATAATAATGGGATGGGTGGGCAAAATTTGCATAACCACATCACAGGCTTTGTAAATTTCCGTTGGATCTGTTACCGCTATCCCGCCTGCTGCTACAAAGCTGTCTAAATGGGAGGCAACGACGTCATAACCTAGGATCTGAGAATTGGATTTTTTCACCAAATTGATAGACATGGGTAGTCCCATTACTCCCAAGCCTAGGAAGCCTATTTTCATAGAATATCCCTCTTTTCGTATCTTACTTCGGTTCATGGTGCTATTATAAGAAAAGTTAGAAAATTATGAAAATACCAAAAAATTATTTTAAGATAAGAAAAACCTATGATAAAATAGAAGCATAACCTATCATGAGGAAAGGAAAACATTATGCTGAATATAAAAACCATGCAATATTTGGAATCCATCTATAAAAGTAAAAGCTTTACCAGGGCAAGTGAAGAATTGCATATTTCCCAGCCTGCTATTTCAGAGGCCATTGCTAATTTGGAAAAAGAATTAGGCTTTGTCATGATGCACAGGACACCACAGAGCCTGGCCTTTACTTCAGAGGGTGAGGAGTTTATGCGTTATGTGAAACGCACTCTGGATCACTATGAGCACACTCTGGAGGTGGCCCAGGAGCTATCTGATTTGCACAATGCACGCCTACACATGGGGATTTCTCCTTCTGTGGGGATGAATATTTTTTCGTTGGTATATACCAAATATGCCGCTCTCTGGCCGGGAGTTAAGGTGCAAATTGATGAGGGACCTATGTTTGAGCAGATTGATAAAATTCAACGAGAGGTTATTGAGCTAGCTTATAATGCTCTGCCGAATCCCGGGGAGTTCAAGGGATTAAAATTAATGCCCTTAACGAAGGCGCCCATTTATGTGGTGCTAAGACCGGGGCACCCCTGGTGTAAGCGGGATAAAATTTCTATTGCTGATTTTGATGGTCAAAACATTGTTCTTCTTAATGAGGAATCTAAAATTAGGGTGGCTATACTGGAGGAGTTTGCTAAAAAGGGTGTGGTTCCTCATATCATTTCTTCCCATTACCAGGTATTTTCCATGCTACAAATGGTTAAGGTGAGTAATAGCATCGGCTTTATTAATGATTCTCCGGGATGCTCTTTTATCGCCCTGTTAAAGGATAAATATGTGCTGAAGCCTTTTGTGGAGCCAGTATATTTTCCAGTGGGGTTTATGCATAAGGAGGGGAAGAAGCTTTCTAAGGCGGCCAAGCATCTGATAGGGATAGTTAAGGCAGAGCTTGAAGAACAAAATAATGGAGAGAGAATTTAGTGGGTTGGATATTTTGGAGTATAGGCTTGTTAGGTATGTATAGGGATTATTTTTAAGTGCTTTTTATGCTGAGAAAAGCAAAGTGTAGGGTATTATAAAGCTAAATGTGGTATAATATAATGCAAGTTTTAGAGGAGGGGAAAAGTATGCAAAAAAAGAGAATTGTTGGT
>CAZTGQ010000225.1:0-3240 GCA_964613345.1 uncultured Acidaminococcales bacterium
CGCAATACTGATTGCTACGATATCATCGGGCAGAAGTGCTGCTTGAAAGAGGGAGTAGAGCCTGTCGCTAGAACCGTAGGTGTTAGTAAAGGATTGGAAATAGGCGATGTATTTTCCATCGGGGGCTACCTTGGCGGCCACTTTACTTTTAGCTAGGGCAATTTGCTCAGGGATGGAACCAGTAGCTGTATAGGAACCTGAACCATCGCAGAAGCTGCAGCCCATATTTCCTAATGTACCATCTCTGTTGGGACAGCTACAACCGGAGGAAAGGGACAGCTTATACACTTTGCAATTATATTGTTGTTTAAGGTGTGTATTTAAATCATGCCAATACATAGGAGAATTCCTTTCAGTTTTCTCTATTATAGCGTATTTTATCCGGTAATTGTCGAATTTTGTCCACTCATTGTGGTATAATAAAAAAGAGAATTGAAGCGGGAGATGATTTTATGCCAATTATTGATTTTCACTGCGACACTATTACAGAATTGGAGAAACAGCACAAGCTTTTGCGGCAAAATGATTTGAACCTAGATTTAGAGAGAATGCACAGGTTAGGTGTGTTAGCTCAGGACTTTGCTATTTTTGTACGTCTTAGTGAGTACAAAACCTTAAATAGCGCTTGGGACTATACTCTAAAGATGTGCGATTTTTTTGAGGGACAAATGGCTGCTAATCAAGATTTAGTACTTCATGCTAAAAGCTATGCTGATGTACAGAAGGCAGCCGGAGATAATAAAATTGCGGCACTACTTTCCGTAGAGGAGGGCGGCGTTTTAGACGAAGACATTACCAGAGTGCAGAAGTTGTACGATAGGGGTGTGCGTCTTATTACTATTTCCTGGAATTTTGAAAATACTTTGGGTTATCCTCATTCTTTAACGGAGGATACCTCTGATAAGCATTTAAAACCCTTTGGTCGTCAGGTAGTGGAAGCCATGGATGCTTTGCACATGCTAGTGGATGTTTCTCATTCCGGAGATGGAGATTTCTGGGATGTGGCAGATATGGTTAAGGGTCCTTTTGTGGCCTCTCATTCCAATGCCAGAAGCATGGAAGGACATTCTCGTAATTTAACAGATCCTATGATTAAAACCCTAGCTCAGCATGGCGGTATCATGGGTATTAATTTCTTTAGCAAGTTTTTAGGTCATGATGGCACTGGTAGCATTGAGCAAATGCTTAAGCATATTCAGCATATTAAGCAGGTTGGTGGGATTGAGGTGTTAGCCTTAGGTAGTGATTTTGATGGCTTCGGCGGCGCTAGTGGCGTTCGCACTTGTGAGGATTTACCACTCTTGTTTGCTGCTTTGGCAAAGGCTGGTTTTACTCAAGAGGAAATAGACAAAATTAGCTACAAAAATGCTTTGAGAGTGATGCATGACGTTTTGGGGCAATAATACTTAAAAATATATAAAAGGGGTTGATTGATTTGATTACTAATGGATTTACTTATGTGGCTGTACTTTTGTTTTTTGCCGGTGTTTTAGTTCTCTTGGAGAAAAATACCAACTGGAAAATTTTCAAGTATGTGCCTCCGGTGGTTATGCTTTATTTAGGCACCATGCTTATGTGCACCGCTGGCTTTTGGGATATGAAAGCTACTAAGCCTGCTTATGGCGCCTTAAAGAATAATTTGCTTTATGCCATGGTTTTCCTGATGCTTTTGCGCTGCGATATTCGTAAGGTTTTAAAATTGGGACCTAGAATGCTAGGCGGTTTTTTTGCTGCCAGCGTATCTATTGGTATTGGCTTCGTAGGTGCTTATGCCATGTTTAAAACCTCCTTGGGAGCTGAAGCATGGAAGGCCTTAGGCGCTCTATGTGGTAGCTGGATGGGTGGTAGTGGTAACATGATTGCTATTCAAGCTGCTTTAAATATTAACGAAGCAGATATGGCTTACGCTTTGGTTATTGACTCTATAGATTATTCTATCTGGGTTATGTTCTTACTTTGGGTAATTAATTTTGCTCCTAAATTTAACAAATGGACGCATTCTGATACCAGTGTTTTAGATGAGGTTTGCGCTCGTCTAGAGGAAGCAGAAAAGGTTGAGGACAAGAAGGTTACCTTTTCTTCCATCCTATTCTTATTAGGCTTTGGACTTTTGATTTCAGCGCTGAGTCAAAATTGGGGTGCTTCTATTAACAAAGCCATGCCCTTTTTGGATAAAGCTACTTGGACTGTTTTGGTGGTTACTGTTTTGGGACTTATTACCGCAGTCACTCCCTTGGCTAAAATCCCCGGCAGTGCGGAGATGTCCAACGTACTCTTGTATTCTGTAATTGCTCTTCTAGCTTCTCGTGCCAGCTTTGCGGAAATGCAAAGTGCTCCCTTATGGATACTGGCAGGCTTTGTAATTTTAGGTATTCATGCTGCTATTCTTTTGGTTTTAGCTAAAATATTTAAGCTGGATATGTTCACCTGTGGTGTAGCTTCTTTGGCTAATATAGGCGGAACAGCCTCTGCACCTATTTTGGCTGGCGCTTATTCTGGAGCTTTGGTTCCAGTAGGCGTTTTAATGGCTCTTATGGGCTATGCTATAGGTACCGGCGGAGGACTTATTGTAGCTAATATTATGTCCAAGCTTTAAAAAAGAGGCGAAGCAGTCTCTAAAATAACCGTTGTACTGTCCTACTGATTGATCCGTTCTTAGAAGGGAGAAGTGGGGCAGTGGACAACGGTTATTTTTATTAGATCAAGAAATACTATGGTATAATAAAGTAAAGAAGTTTTTAAGGGGGAACGGGCATGAGAAAAAGGCTGGGAGGTCTTGTTTTAGCAGTGGCTTTAGTAGTGACAGGATATTGGTGTGGTGTGGGTACCAGAGTTAGTGAGGGTGAGGAGGCTGTTATTAATGGACCTGCAGATTTAAAAGGGGCCTATAATATAACTCCCTCTCCCTACTATGCCCAAAAGGATTATTTCACTATGAAATCCACAGGGAGCTTAGTTATTCTTTCTCATTTCCCTACCCTGCAGCAGAGTACGGAATATAGCTGTGGCCTGGCAGCGGCTCTTATGGTACTAAAATATTTTAGACCCCAGGCTAAAGCTACTGAAAAAGAATTATGTCAGGTCATGAGTACCAGCACCCTGACCGGTACTACGACTAAGGGCATGGTGAAATATTTTAACCGAGATAAGTGGCTGGTGGAGTCTTCCTTGACCCAGCGCTCACCGGAAACAGAGGAAGAATTTAAGAAATTTGTGGTGGAACATTTGCATCGCCAGATG
>CAZTGQ010000226.1:0-844 GCA_964613345.1 uncultured Acidaminococcales bacterium
CGAATTTATCCCTGCCTCCTGCTAAAAGCTTTTGGGCTCTTAAGGTAGCCATACCAGGATGATACTTAAGTAGTCCTTGAGCAGTGTAAATCTGAGGTCCCTGGGTTGTAGCAATAAGAATACCCTCCACTTCTTCACTTGTCAGCATGGCTTCTAAATTAGGAAACCAGCTCCGTTCCACGTAGGTAGTTTCTAAAAGCTCCGCCCATTTTTGAGCAATACCTGTTAGCTTAGTATCACTATTTAAACCTCTGGTCACGATAAATTTCATGTTATGTCCTCTTAAACATCTTGAATAATTCCTCCATAGTAACCTCTAGCATACAAGGTCGTCCATGAGGACAGGTAAAGGGATGCTCCGTATGCAAAAGCTCGTCAATGACCTGACGCATTTGTCTGATAGTCAGAACCTCCCCTGCTCTAATAGCACTATGGCAGGCCGCATAATGGAGAACCTCTTCTCTTAAATCTCTGGGAGTAACCTTCTTCTCTCCCTCTAAATAGTTAATAATATCCTTGATAAAATCCTCTGCCTTGCCATTTTCCACATCAGCAGGCAGTGCTGAAATTCTCAAAAGAGTTTCCCCAGCAGCAGAAGCATCTACACCTAATTCCAGAAAGGTGTCCTTATATTCCTCTACTAGCTGCACCTGATCCTTTAAAACCTCTACAAATATAGGCACCAAAAAGTTCTGTACAGGAATTTCCTCCTGACAACGAATAAAACGATCATACATAATTCTTTCATGGGCTGCATGCTGGTCAATTAGATACAGGGCATTTTCTGCTTGGGCGATAATAAAGGTTCGTCCCACTTGTCCTAAGGGCCAAAGACTTGCCACTC
>CAZTGQ010000226.1:854-1259 GCA_964613345.1 uncultured Acidaminococcales bacterium
CACTCCTTGAGTTAATTCCTGCTCCTCTTCCTCCTCCAGTAAAGACCCTTGACTATGATGCTGCGCCTGTGCAAAAGTTGTTTTGTCAATTAAAGGATCCTGCCTTTTCCAAATCTCCTGTGTAGGTGTAGCATACCCTCTATTAGTTTCTAAGGCAAAAGGAGCCGGCTCTCTATAAGTACTGGCATTTTTCGCTCTAAGCTCCATTTCTATTTTAGGACCGGCTGCCTCTAGGCAATTAGCTGCAGGCTGACCAAAGCGCAAGGGCCCGGTCAAAGCTTCACATAACCCATGGTAGACTGCTCTATAAACCATGCCCTCGTCCCCGAATTTAACTTCACTTTTTTGGGGATGAACATTTACATCCAAGCTTTCCGTATCTAAAAGAATATTTAGTACCACAAA
>CAZTGQ010000226.1:1269-3235 GCA_964613345.1 uncultured Acidaminococcales bacterium
AGCCGGCCTTAGGTATTTGAGATTGATAAGCATGGTCCAAAGCCTTAGAAATCATTTTGCTACTAATCACTCTGCCATTAACAAAAATAGTTTGCCATTGCCTGTTTCCTTTTAAAAGCGTAGGCTTACCAATATACCCCTCCAGCTTAATTTCCTCTGTCTCATACTTAACAGGCAGAGTTTCCTCTGCCACCTTTTTACCGTAAAGAGCAGCTACCGTATCTAATAGTTCCCCACTACCCGGCGTATTGATAACTTCCTTCTCATTATTAAAAAGAGTAAAATGCACGTCCGGTCTGGACAAAGCCATTTTGCCCATAACGTCACTAATATATCTACTCTCCGTATTAATAGTTCTTAAAAACTTCCGCCTAGCCGGCACATTAAAGAATAAATTCTTTACCGTAATGCTAGTGCCTACTGCGCCACCGGCTTCTTCTACTGCCATATTGCTGCCACCCTCAATAACAATGGAGGTAGCTAATTCCTGCTCCTTAGGTCTGGTAAGTAAGTGAAAATTTGAAACAGAAGCTATACTGGGCAGCGCTTCTCCCCTAAAGCCTAAGGTTTTAATATATAAAAGATCCTGAGCTTTACTTATTTTGCTGGTAGCATGACGCAGCACTGCTAAACGTGCGTTAGCCTCTGTCATTCCATAGCCGTTATCCACTACACGCATGAATTCAATGCCGCCTTCATAAATAGTGACCTCAATACTACTGGCACCGGCATCCAAGGAGTTTTCTACCAGCTCCTTAATGACGGAGGCAGGCTTCTCCACAACCTCACCGGCCGCAATTTGGTTAGCCGTGTTTTGGTCTAACAGCTTTACATCTCCGCTCATTAATTTATGCCCCCTTCTTTTTTGGCCTCCTCTTGCAGACTGTATAACACATTAAGTCCCTCCAAGGGAGTCATTGTCATAACATCCAATTTCTTTAACCGCTCTACCACACCACTGGCAAATAAAGAAACCTCTGGACCGACATCTGTAATCGTACTATTTACTACAGGTCCACCGCTTACAGCAGAGCCTGTATCGTACACCTTAAGAAGCTCTTGAGACCTGTCCACCACCTTCTTAGGTAGTCCGGCTAAAGCAGCCACATGAATACCATAGCTTCTATCAGTGCCGCCAGGCACAATTCTGCGAAGAAAAACAATGGTATTACCCTTTTCCTTAACTGCCACAGAATAATTCTTCACTCCGGTTAAAAGTGTCTCCAACTCTATGAGTTCATGATAATGAGTAGCAAAAAGAGTTTTAGCCTTAATCTTACTATTTATGTATTCAACCACTGCTCTAGCGATACTCATACCATCATAGGTACTGGTGCCACGTCCCACCTCATCTAAGATAATCAGGCTTTTATGCGTAGCATATTTTAAAATATGAGCCACTTCATTCATTTCCACCATAAAAGTACTTTGACCTGTAGCCAAATCATCACTAGCTCCTACTCTGGTGAAAATCCTATCCACAGGACCAATACTGGCAGCTCTGGCAGGAATAAAAGAACCCATTTGAGTCATAAGAGTTAAGAGTGCCACCTGGCGCATATAGGTGGATTTACCGGCCATATTAGGTCCGGTTAAAATAATCATTCTTTCCTCATGCGCATTTAAGGTCACATCATTGGGGACAAATAATTCTCTTTCCAAAAGCTTTTCCACCACAGGATGGCGACCATCCTTAATGCGAATTTCCTCTTTATCATTCAAATCAGGGCAAATATAATTTCCTTTAAAGGCCGCTGTGGCTAAGCTCAGTAGTACATCCACGTCCCCTATGGCTCTGGCTGTGGCTTGCAGGGAGGGAATATATCCTCTAATCTCTTGACGAATTTTATTAAAGAGATAATATTCCAGCTGCTCAATCTTTTCCTTAGCACTAAGAATTTTATTTTCAAAGTCCTTGAGCTCCGGCACAATGTAGCGTTCTGCATTAACCAAGGTTTGCTTTCTG
>CAZTGQ010000227.1:0-3218 GCA_964613345.1 uncultured Acidaminococcales bacterium
TCCTCGCTCTTCCTAGCAGCTAAAGCAATCTCCACGTTTTATGGATAAGAGTATCACTTTATCTGCGTTGTCAGAGCTTCAGATTGTATCCTCGACGTACCTTTAGTACGCCTCCGGTACAATCCTCGCTCTTCCTAGCAGCTAAAGCAATCTCCACGTTTTATGGATAAGAGTATCACTTTATCTGCGTTGTCAGAGCTTCAGATTGTATCCTCGACGTACCTTTAGTACGCCTCCGGTACAATCCTCGCTCTTCCTAGCAGCTAAAGCAATCTCCACGTTTTATGGATAAGAGTATCCCTTTATCTGCGTTGTCAGAGCAACACTAACTAACTTGTAAAGAAAGCCCCACTTTCTTTCGACAAAAAATAACAGTCCGTAAGGGCTGTTGTTTTTTTGCGAAAAAGTGGGGTACTGTTGCAAAGGCTGGGAAGCTTTAGCTGCCCAGCCTTTTAGTAGGTGCAAGCTTTTTGTTGAAAAAGTTGGGTGCTGTTGCAAAGTTTGGGAAGCTTTAGCTGCGGGTTGGTTAAGGCTAATTAGTCTTTGGTGTGGGGCAAAAAAATCCTCCATCTGGAAAGATGGAGGATTTTTAGGTAGCTTATTTAGAAGACGCAGATAGCGTCAATTTCTACTAAAGCATTTTTAGGTAGAGCGGCAACTTGAACTGCTACTCTAGCAGGATAGTCGCTTGCGAAATATTTAGCATATACTTCGTTCATAGCTACAAAATCCTTGATGTCCTGTAGGTATACGGTGCACTTAACAACGCTGCTCATATCCCCACCTGCTTGACTAATGATAGCCTTGAGGTTCTCAAAAACCTGGGTGGTTTGAGCTGTGATGCCTTGAGCTTCAATATTACCTGTTTTAGGATTGATAGGCACCTGTCCTGAAACGTAGAGAGTGTTTCCTGCTTTAATAGCTTGAGAATAAGGACCGATAGCAGCAGGTGCATTGTCGGTGTGGATAACAGTTTTACTCATGATATTCCTCCTATTTATTTCATTTATAAGAATAGTTTATCACAAAAAATTAAATTAAGCAAGTTTTTTTATCAATATGCAAGAATGATTTATATATGCATAAATAGGTTATCAAAGTGATAGATATTTTATTAAATAACATTGACATTTATCACCTGGTAAGTTAAAATTAACATGAGAAAAGTAGCATTATGAGGAGGTTGACCTATAAATGGAATGTAATCCTTTGCTAGAACCCTATAAACCCTTGGTACCGTTTTTGGCGGCATTATGTGGTGAAAGCTGTGAAATCCTTTTACATGATATTTCTCAACCCAAGCATTCCGTTGTGGCCATTGCCAATGGTTTTCATACTGGTAGAGTAGTTGGCAGTCCTTTTACTGATTTAGCTGTGAAAATTTTAAATGAGAAGCAGTTTAAGGATGCTGATTATCTTTCAAACTACTCAGGTAAATCCAAAGGGAAGAATTTTGTTTCATCTTCCTTCTTTATTAAGCATAAGGGTAAGCTAATTGGTCTTTTGTGTATTAATAGAGAGATGGATACTATTAATGCTTTGGATAATGCTTTGAGCGTTTTAAAAAAGAATTATAATTTACAGGAAGCAGATAATGAAATGCAGGAGATTTTGGACGTGCCCATTTCTTCCTTGCTTCATAAAATGGTTAGTGATGAAATCAGAGCTACCGGTATTCAGCCCTTGCGTATGACCTCAGGTGAAAGAGGTAAGGTGATTAGCAATTTGATGAAGGCTGGTGTGCATAATATGAAGGGCGCTGTTATCGAGATTGCTAAGCAGCTACATATTTCTGAACCCACCGTTTATCGGTATATTAAAAAGAATGTCTAAAAGTGAAAATTAAAGTGCTCCCTTTTAGGTAGACAGTTGAAATAATAAAACTGTTTACTTAGGAGGGAGCATTTGTATTAGAAGAAATTTTTGAAACAAGATAAATTAATGGTTGTTGCGCTGCGGCAAAAAGAAAGAATTTATCAACATGTTTTCAATAAGCGAAACAATAGGGCGAGGGATGGAGAGAAAATGAAGTGAAGTAGCCTCTATGGTCAGCAGGTAGATGAGTGGAATAATACCTATTTTGCCTTAGCTACTGGCTTGGAATTTAAGAGAAGCCTAACCCCTAAGAATACTTTAATGCACATCTTGTCTTCTCTATTTTAGTATATAGGTTCAAATTAACTTGTTAATTTGAAGCATTAAATGAGCGCTCTTGAAGGGAGTTTTTATTATTTAGTGGTTTCCTGCTGTGCGCAAATTTTCGCAATCGCCTTGGCTGCGTATTCGACATCTTCCTCCGTAGTAGCATAGCCAAGGGAAAAGCGCACAGCACCTTGAGGGAAGGAACCAAGGGTTTTATGAGCGCTAGGGGCGCAGTGAAGACCACATCTAGTCATTAAGCCAAATTCTTTTTCCAAACGTAAGGCCACTTCTCCGTTGTCCAAAGGAGAAAAATCTAGAGCAAGGACACCTACTTGCTTTTTAGCATCTAAGGGTCCGAGAATGCGGACAGGTAGGGGCGCAAGAAGGGAAAGAAATTTATCTAGTAGCAGGGCTTCTTTTTGCTCAAACCTTGCCACACCTTCCTTTAAAATAAATTCTAAGGCCTTATGCAGGCCGAAAATACCAGGTAAGTTTAAGGTCCCAGATTCAAATTTGTCCGGCAGGTAGTTAGGCTGTTCTTCGCTATCTGAGGCACTACCGGTACCTCCGGTAATAATTGGTGTGATGCTTTCTGCTAAGTGCTTATTAAGTATAAGAGCACCGATGCCCTGTGGTCCTAAAAGTCCTTTGTGCCCAGGTAGGCAAAGGGCTGCCAGATGAAGGGCAGTAAAGTCCAAAGGGAGATGACCTGCTGTTTGGGCAGCATCTACTGCTAAGGGTAAATTCCTTTCCTCACAAATTTTTGCCACTTCTTCTAAAGGGAAAATAGTACCGCTGACGTTAGAAGCATGGCTTACCATTACCAGCTTGGTATTGCTTTGAATGAGGGGAATAATATCTTTAGGATTAGTTTCTCCTTGAAGATTGGCCGGTATTCTGGTAAAATTAATACCTTTTTTACTTAAGGCAGTAAGTGGTCTCATTACCGCGTTATGCTCTAGACTACTTACTAGTACATGGTCACCTGGTTTTAAGGCACCTTGGAGAAGCATATTCATCCCCCAGGTGCAACCGGGAGTAAAAATTACTTGTTGAATTTTCTCTTGAAAATTAAA
>CAZTGQ010000228.1:0-3176 GCA_964613345.1 uncultured Acidaminococcales bacterium
GGTTTTTGAAATCTTTGTAGGGATAGGGCTCTGTAACGGTGCAAACGGTATTGTTTTCTAGGTAATGCCTGTGGGCAGTTTCGTCATCTAGGTTTATTTCTAAAACCATATCGTTGACCTTACAGATGTAACCCAGCATACGCAGCTTATCGGTTGCCTGTAGCTGTAGGCGGCGGGCGGATTTCATGCGCATGTATGATAGAATCAGAGCGAAGATAAAAGCAAGCAAGAGCACGGAAAGGATAATTATGACAAGGGGATTATCGTACACGAAGGAAGTCAAGGTAGAGGCGTGCTTTAAATCGGTGGTTTGTTCCCAAGCCGTTTTTTGAGCAAAATTGTTCGTAGTACTATTTATGGCCTTGCCTAAAATGGCTAGTAAGCGATGATCTAAATTGGCGCCAACGGCCACAGCAAAGCTGACACTGTGATCGGGGAGGAGCTTGACTGTTAACTCGTTACGTTCGTCTTGACTCATATAGTGTTGGGCTGCATAGGTGTAGAGATAGGTGCAATCAACGACGCCTTCTTTTACTGCCTTTACACACTCATCCATGGAGGTAAAGTACTGGAGGATGACGTCCTGATAAATAGTATTAGCAAAAAACGTAGAATTGTCTGCCTGATGTAAGACCGCCACAGTTGTTGGCTTGCCGGAAAATCCTTTGCGAGTCAGCATGCTGATGGTGGTAGTGAAGTAGGCTTCGGTTAACTTATAACCGTTCTTTTCTGCTTGATAATAATCGAAGGGAGCATCCAGTCTGATATCCACGGAGTGATTTCTAGCCATGGTCTCGTATTTCTGACGATTTTCCGGTTCTATAATTTTGTAGGAAATACCGGCACGAGCAGCTGCTTCTTTGAAAATGGTTACTAAAATGCCTTTAGCCTCACCCTTTTCAAAGTATGAATAAGGAGCTCGATCCGGATTGACCAGTACCGTGAATACTTTATTATCGGCCTTGGCTTTGGCTAGGAAAGCGCGCTCAGCTACAGATAAGGCAATTTCACTCCCGTTGTCAGGAGTATAATAACGCTCAAACAATTTATTACGCCAATCCGGTATACTGTCGTCCATGGCCTCTATGGCGTAATTGATCTTTGCCAAAAGCTTGGTGTCATTCTTGCGCACCATGACGTAAAAATCAGAGGGAGCAAACTTTTCTATAATCCATTCTTTTTCAATTTGACGCAGGTTGCTGGTGACAATGGCATCAATCTTCACGCCGTACTGGAGAGCCAGAGTCATTTCTTTTAAAGAAGCAAAATAAATAGGTTTGTAGGAAAAACCTTTTTCTGCTGCAAAACTAACAAAGTCTTTATTTCGACTATTGTTATTAATCATACCCACGCGCATACCATTATAGCTAGAATAATCACCTGGTATAAGGCGAGAATTACCGGCTTTGACTGTTAGAATGGTGGAGCTTTTGCCGATGGGTTTGTTGGAGAAAGCAAACAGTGCCTCTCTCTCCGGTGTTTTTTGGGCAGAGGTTACTAAATCAATATCTCCATTTTCAAGCAGGGAGAGCATTTTGGCCCAATCCTGGTCATAGCCTACGTAGGTATAGGTGAATTCTGAATAACGACCTAAATTTTGGAGAAAATCATAGCCATAGCCGGAACGGTGTCCGTTTTCTTCCAAATTATGATAGCCTGGGAAAGCAAAATAACCAACGCGAAGGGGAATATTTTCTGCAGCTTGAGCATAGGAATAATATGTAGTTGTGGGACCCAAAAACAAGCAGTATAATAGAAACATGCTGCTTAGCAAAATTTTTAAAAAGTGCATGAATTCACCTCGTGGCACCTGTTATCCAGGCCGCTAATTTTTGAATTTTTGCAGAAACTGCTTTTAAAAGGCTTTTATACACGGACAAATAGTGTAAAAATTGCGAAAAATTTAAAAATATAAATAAAATGTATGCAAAATAGCTTGTTTTTCACCTTATTTTGCTATGTGTTTACAATAATTGTAGAACTTAAAGAGGGGAATGTCAACAAATGGTACGTGATGGACTGAATATTATTTATAAAGAAAATTAAAAACAAGCTAATTCTCAGGTAAGTAACTAAGAGAACTAGCTTTTTTTATTGTCTTTCTAATTCCTGTAAGAATAATTCTGTTGCTCTGGAAAACTGTTGGTTCTTTTTCCAAATGATATAAGTTGCACTTTCCAGTTTAGGAACTAAGGGCCTAAAACATAGATTAGGAGAAATATCCTTATCCGCTCTATTGGCTAGGACTATACCAAGGCCAAGACCTTCTTCTATAAAAAATAGAGCGTTATAGAGTAAATTATAGGTGGCAATAATCTTCATTTCCTTAATATCTTTTTCCAGCCACGCACTTAATTCATTACTTTCGAAGGATTGCCGAGAGATAATGAGAGGCTTGTCCCATATATCTTGAGGATGGATTATCTCTTTTTTCGCTAAGGGAGAGGACTTGGGCATAAGGATTCCCCAATAAGTATTGTGAGGAAGCTTCATGAAATTATATCTATGCATATTAACAGTGCCAATTACAACACCAAAATCCAAGAGACCTTGATTTAAGCGCTCCGTAATGGATTCAGCATTGCCACTGAAAAGATGATAGTTTATTTTGGGATGTTGGGCAGTTAGTACTTTAGCTGCTTTGGCTAAGATTCCCATGGAACTGAATTCGCCGGCACCAATATAAATACTGCCGCTAATATCTTGGTGGGAGGCGGCAAGCTCATTTTTAGTTTTGGCGGCAAGCTCTAGCAGCTCTTCCGCTTTTTTACATAAAAACATTCCGTCCTCTGTAAGAGTGATAAGCTTGTTGTTTCTTGTTCGGTTTAATAGCTTTGTACCCAGTTCTTCTTCTAAATCAAGTATTTGGCGTGAAAGTGTAGGCTGGGTCAGGTGTAAGCGCAAAGCTGCCTCAGAAAAGCTTCCTGCTTTCGCTATGGCTAAAAAATAACTTAAAACTCTTAGGTCCATAGTAATCTCCTTCACAAATTTTACCTTTATTATAACAAAATAAATGCTTAAATTCTATTTATTTTATAATAAATAAGTATTTGCTATATATACCTACTGAAAATATAATAATAAAAGAAAGAGAGAAATTTAAAAGATGAGGTGGTTTATATATGAGAAATGGTATAGAGCTTTTGTTTAGTGTGGCTATTATAATGATAATTTTT
>CAZTGQ010000229.1:0-3127 GCA_964613345.1 uncultured Acidaminococcales bacterium
AAACTAAGATTGAGGAAATCCGTGCTAAGGTAGGGGATAAGAATGTGCTCTGCGCTATGAGTGGCGGTGTGGATTCTTCTGTAGCTGCAGTTTTAGTACATAAGGCTGTGGGCAAACAGCTTACCTGCGTTTTTGTAGACCACGGTTTACTGCGCAAGGATGAAGGAGATCAGGTAGAAAAAGTCTTTAAAAATGAATTTGACATGAACTTAATTCGTGTGAATGCTCAAGACAGATTCTTAGGAAAATTAGCAGGCGTTAGCGACCCTGAGCGCAAGCGTAAAATTATCGGCGAAGAATTTATCCGCGTCTTTGAGGAAGAATCCAAGAAGGTAGGACATGTGGATTACCTGGTGCAGGGAACTATTTACCCGGATGTAGTAGAGTCCGGTACCAGTACCAGCGCTACCATTAAGAGCCATCATAATGTGGGTGGTTTACCTGAGGATATGGATTTATCCCTCATTGAACCCTTACGTGAACTCTTTAAGGATGAGGTACGTGCAGTAGGTGAGGAATTAGGTATACCTTCAGAATTAGTATGGCGTCAGCCCTTCCCAGGACCGGGACTAGCAATTAGAGTGTTGGGTGAAATTACACCTGAGAAGTTAGAACTAGTAAGAGAAGCAGATGCTATTTTTAGAGAGGAAATTGCTAAGGCCGGATTGGACCGTACTATTTGGCAGTATTTTGCTTGCTTGCCTAATATTCGCAGTGTAGGTGTTATGGGCGATTTCAGAACCTATAGCAATACCATTGCTCTCCGCGCTGTGACCAGTACGGATGGTATGACCAGTGATTGGGCTCATATTCCTTTTGAAGTATTGGATATCATTTCACGTCGTATTGTTAATGAAGTACCGGGAGTAAATAGAGTGGTGTACGACATCACCTCCAAACCACCGGCAACTATCGAGTGGGAATAAAAATGAAATCCCCGAAAGACTTGTAAATACAAGTCTTTCGGGGATTGTTTTTATTCAGTGATATTCTCTTTCGATGAGGGCTAGGCGTAGCATTTGGCGACATTAGGCCACTAGCCCCAAAGCCTTCCCCGGTCGGGGAAGGGGGACCGCCGAAGGCATGACGGATGAGGGCAAGACGTAGCATTTGGCGACATAAAAGCACCAACCAAAAAGCCTTCCCTGGAGGGGAAGGGGGACCGCGTTAGCGGTGGATGAGGGCAAGACGTAGCATTTGGCGACATTAGGCCACTAGCCCCAAAGCCTTCCCTGGAGGGGAAGGGGGACCGCTGAAGGAATGACGGATGATGGCTAGGCGTAGCATTTGGCGACATTAGGCCACTAGCCCCAAAGCCTTCCCTGGAGGGGAAGGGGGACCGCGCTAGCGGTGGATGAGGGATAGTTTTTAAAAAAATCTTGACAGAATAAGGTGAAGAATGATAATATACTAATGTTCGCATTTGCAGTAAATACATGCCGAAGTGGCGGAACTGGCAGACGCACTTGACTCAAAATCAAGCGCCCTCAAAGCGTGTGGGTTCGAGTCCCACCTTCGGCACCAACAGAGTACATCAGGGATTACAGGATGCGAAAGTAAGAGAGAACATTGCGTTCTCTCTTTTTTTGTACCTTTTGAGGGGAAATTAAATTTTAAAATATATTTTTATTAATTTTCATGTCATTTTTCAAAGCTGATTAGCATTCTTTAACCTAATCCTGAGTAGGGTAGGTAATTCTTTATTTAGAAATGAAATCGGCGCAGGCAGGAGTGTTTTTAGAAATCAGATAGGGTAATATTAGGCAATAGGGAGTGCCATCTTCGCTCATCTCGCAGAATGTACAGTTCCCACAGATTTTATTTTCACGCGCTTCTTCCATATCAATTTCTTGCATTTCAAAATCGTCAAGCTCAAACATGGGTTTCTCTCCTTCCCTTAAGGAAAAGTATTATAGAAATATTATAACCTATTAAAACTACATGTACCACTGTGCCTTGTCTTAAAACAGACGAAAAAGAAGAGAAAATATAAGCTTCTACTTATGCACTTTCCCCATAGTAGTATGTGATTAGAATCATAGGTAAAATGAGGACAAAAGCCAAATAATATGGTATAATTTAAGCATGATTTCACAAAAAGTTCCTTATTTATATAATACATCATACTAAAGGTGGATATCATGAACGAAAAAAATACTCCCTCTTTTGCTACCAAGGTAGATAGAGCTAATATAAAAACGAATTTTCTAGAGGCAAATGCCAATTGGGTATTGCCTCTAATTCTCATGGTAGCGGACTGGTTCAGCATTATTTGTGCCGGTAGATTGGCCTTTTGGCTACGCAATAGCGCGCCCCTTACTTCCGGTGTGCTACGTATCTCTTGGCTAAACTCCTATGTGGTGTTTCCGCTGCTGTTTATCTGTTTCTTTCACATAGCACAGCTTTACCAAAAAAGAATGCAATTCTGGCTCACCATAGAGAAGCTTTTTTATGGTTGTACCTATGGCATTATCACCACTATTATTCTTCTATATGTTACACATAAAGCCGGGAGCACCTCTCGGCTTTATGTGTTTTTATTGTGGCTGTTCTCTTTTGGCCTGACTGTAACCTTTCGTTATGTCATTAAGAAGTCTTTGGAGCTAGCGGGAATATTGCAGCTGCCGGTACTTTTAATTGGCGCCGGTAAGACTGCTGGACTATTGCTCCATGCTTTTAAAGGAGATATAGGCTTGGGCTACAAGGTCATTGGTGTGCTGGATGATTATGGAGTGAATAGGCAAGAGGTGGGAGATATTCCCTATCTGGGTACTTTTGCCGATGCAGAGCGTGTTATCAAGGCTACTAGGGTGCGTAATGTCTTTATTGCAGCACCTGGATTATCTACTCAGGCTCTGTCAGAATTAATCTATAGAGTGCAACCCTTGGTGCGGAATGTGTCCTTTATTCCAGATCTCATTGGTCTGCCTGTGGGAAGTATTGAAGTGGAAAGTATGTTTAACGAGAAAATGATGGTGCTCCGTTTGCGTAATAACCTGGCCAGAAAATATAACAGGGTTATTAAGTTCATCTTTGACGAAGTGCTTACCGTGTGTGGCATTATCGTGTTTAGTCCACTGCTCCTGGTGTTAGTCATGGCGGTAAAGCTGGATTCACCGGGACCGGT
>CAZTGQ010000230.1:0-3095 GCA_964613345.1 uncultured Acidaminococcales bacterium
GAGAGCGACCTGTGTGATGTCCTGTTTCCACCCGCAGTGCGCCGGTGGAGGAAAAGGTTCCCTCTTCATTTTTAATTGCTTCTAGGATTAAGTCTCTAACACTTAGATCCCCTACTATTTCCTTTGCATTTTCTAAGAAAGCCACGCTGCTTGTCTTTGTCATCTCGGCACCTCGCGATTAATTACATTGGCACAAAATGTGTCTTCGCTATTATATAACTTTTTCCCTAGGTGCGCAATAATACATTCTATTTTTTAAATAGTATACACTAATATACTGCCACCACTATTTTATTTCACTACACTGGGAAGCCAAGTAGCCAGTTGAGGCACAAAGCATAGCACCAGAATTTCCAGTGCCATTACAACACCAAAGGGAATAACACCCTTCACGATCTGCCTCATGGTGCTATCGGGACTAATACCCTGGAGAACAAATAAATTCATGCCCACAGGAGGAGTGATTAAAGCCAGCTCCAAATTAATTAGCATAACTACATTGAACCAGATAGGGTCAAAGCCTAATTTCACCACTAAGGGGAAAATAATGGGCAGCGTAATGTAAATAATAGAAACAGACTCCAAAATACAACCCAAAAACAAGAGCAGGATATTAATGGCAATGAAGGCCACCCAACGACCCATTTCCATTTCCACCACGAAATTAGTGAGGTTCTGGGGCACATCCAAAATGGTCATAACAAAGCCAAAAAGCGTTGCTCCAATCATAATGGCAAAAATCATAGAAGTGGTTTTTACTGTGTCCAGCATAATTTGAGTTAAATCCTTAAGCTGCAAGCTCTTATAAATAAAGAAGGTAATAAATAAGCTGTACACTGTACCAATAGCTGCCGCTTCTGTAGGCGTAAAGGCGCCGGTATAAATACCGCAAACTATCAGTAGTGGTAGGAACAAGCCCCATATGGATTTCTTCAAGGCAGCCATTCTTTCCTGCCAGCTAGCCGGCGGGTCCAGGGGCAAATCCTTGCAACGGTATACTACAATGACAATAAAGAATAAGGTTAAAAGAATACCGGGCACCACACCGGACATGAACAGCTTACCAATGGATTCATCAGTAATGGCACCATACAAAATCATGGGAATGGAGGGAGGGATTAAAATACCCAAGGTTCCTCCTGCCGCCACCGCACCTAAAACGATGGTACGCTCATAGCCACGGCTCAGCATCTCCGGAATAGCAATGGCACCAATTGTTACTGCGCAGGCTACGGAAGAACCGGTAATGGCTGCGAAAATAGCGCAGGCCACAATAGTTGCTACGCCAAGGCCTCCGGGCAAATGTCTTAGCCATTTATTGCCTAATTCAAAAAGGTCATTGCCCACCTTACCGGTGAGAAGAATTTGACTCATCAAAATGTACAGAGGTACTGCCGTCAAAACAAAATCATCTAAAGCCTTATAGCCTAAAATGGGAATTTGGGCTAAGGCTCCATCCCCTCCCATAAAAAGGAACATTCCTGCTACACCGGCCATGCCGAGAGAAAAAGCTACCGGCAGACCTATGACCAGCAAAAGTAAAAGTATAATGGTGAAAGCTACCAGCATCTTAGTTAGCCCCCTTACTGTAATTTCCTGTAGCTACCTTCGTCAAATCTAAAATCAGAGTGCGAATAAGCTGCAAAAGTAACACACCCATGCCTACAGGAAGAGCCATCTGAGGAATCCACAGGGGCGTACTAAGAGTGGTGGGAGCACAGTTATTATTTTTCAAGGATAAAAGAGCCATATCCAAGGATTCCGTAAAGAAAAGGTACACAAAGAAAATACCTACGATAGAGGTAATTACCTCTAAATAACATTTCACCTTAGGAGATAACTGTGTAAGGAGTAAATCCACCTTAATATGTCTACCAAAGCTATAGGTCACACCCATACCTAAAAAGCCTGCCATAACTACACAATAGGTAGAAATCTCCATAACCCACTCCGTAGGTGCATTGAAAATTCCTCTGGCTAAAACCTCATAGAAAACCATGAAGGCAGGCACAAAAAGCATCACACCGGCGACAAGGCCTACTAGCTTAGTTATTTTATTAACGAATATATCGTAAAAGGTAAATGCTGTTTTCACCTACGGCCTCATTTCTTGGTGCAGATATCAATCAATTTTTGACCAACCTGACCATTCTCTTTTATAAACATATCCCAAACAGGCTTAGTAGCCTTCTGCCATTGTGGCAATTCAGCTGCCGGAATTTGGTAAAGAACCATACCCTTAGCCTGCAGGGTCTTCATGCTTTCTAGATCCTCTTTCTTAGCGTTAGCACGAATCATCTGTTGTACCTCGGCAGCCGCTTCTGTAACAGCCTTCTTTTGAGCCTCGGACAATTTAGCAAAGGACTTGCCATTCATAGCCAAAATAAACTCCGGAGATGCATTGTTAGTAACAGTCATGTACTTGTGTACTTCGTACATTTTACGATCTCTCATAGCGCTGGGACCACTGATTTGTCCATCAATAGTTCCTCTTTGAATAGCCATGTACACTTCTCCGCTACCCATAGTAACAGAGGAAGCACCCAAAGCCTTAATTGTTTCAGTGGAATATTTGCTATAGCCTCTGATTTTAAGACCGGCAAAATCCGCCGGAGTTTTAATTTCTTTCTTATCGTTAGCAACCTCTACAAAACCATAATCAGCCCAAATAATAGGACGAACGCCTTTCTTTTCCAGTTCTGCTCCCAAGGTAGCACCAACACCACCGTCAATAGCCTTAGAAACACTTTCATAGCTGGGGAACAGGAAGGGTACATCAAAAACATCCATAGCAGGAATAATACTAGCCCAACGACCTACAGTGTTCAAACCTAAATCAATACCACCACTCATCAAAGCATCATTCATGGTTTTATCATTGAAAAGCTGTCCTGCAGGATAAATTTGAATGGTAACACTACCCTTAGTTTTTTCTGCAACCTTCTTTTTAAAGGTATCCATGGCCTTGACCAAAGGATGAGAAGCGGCCAATTGAGTTGCCATCTTCAAATTAACCTTTTGTTCTGCTCCACCGGCAGCGGGAGCTGCTTTCTTGCTACCACCACACCCACTTGCCACTACCATCATTGCTGCTA
>CAZTGQ010000231.1:0-3067 GCA_964613345.1 uncultured Acidaminococcales bacterium
TAGGCATTTTTTCTAAAATTACAACCTGAGCGCCATTATTAACTGCCGCAATACCGGCCAAAAGCCCTGCTGCACCTGCACCTATAATAATTACCTTATTCATCTTTGCTCACAATCTTTTCCAAATATTGTACTTCCTCTTCAGTTAAATCTCTATAAGCGCCTCTTTTTAAACCCTCTAAGGTTAAATTAGCAATAGAGATACGTTTAAGACTACGTACGGGATAACCAATGAAATCACACATTCGCCTAATCTGTCTATTTCTTCCCTCATGAATACTCATTTTAAAATCGGTAGTATTGCTATTACTGTCTCTAGCCAAAAGCTCTACCAAAGCCGGTGCTGTAAGACCATCCTCTAAGGGCACACCTAGACGTAAAATGTCTAGCTTTTCATCAGGTACTTGACCTGGTACTTCTACCAAATAAGTTTTCACCACCTGGTGACTGGGATGAGTTATTTTTTGCATCAGCTCGCCATCATTAGTGAGCAGCAATGCTCCTTCTGTATTATAATCTAATCTCCCCACAGGGAAAATTCTTTCCGGCACAGAGGTAATCAAGTCAGCTACAGTTTTTCTTCCCTGAGGATCCTTCATAGTAGTCACTACACCTCTGGGTTTATATAGAAGAATATAGCGGTATTCCTGCTTTTTATAGCTTTTGTCATCAACAGTAATATAAGCTTTGGGACCAACCTTAGTCCCTAGCTCAGTAACGACCTTACCATTAACCTTAACTCTTCCTGCTAAAATAATCTTTTCACATTCTCTCCGAGAAGCTATGCCTAAAGAAGCCATAACCTTTTGCAGTCTTTCTAGCTTTTCTTCCATGGAACCTCCTAAAAATACCGGAATCCTAGGATTCCGGTTTGCTCTGCTTAATTACTTCGTCTTTTTCCATAGCAGCATCTGTTTCTATTTCTTCTTCAGCAGTTGTAGTTTCTGCAGCCTGCTCACTAGAAGTATTCTGCTCAGCAGCTTCCGCTAAATCCTCACCTAAAATTTTCCCGTCCACAGAAAAAAGTGCTCCTTCTTGTACCTCAGGTGTCTTAGGTGCGAGTATTTCCTCCGGAATCTCCGGTAAATCATGAAGGGAATCTAAGCCAAAGGTAACTAAAAAGAGGTCAGTAGTACCGTATAAAATAGGATGACCAATAACATCCTTACGCCCTACCTCTGCAATTAGATTAAGCTCTATAAGATTATTAACTACACCATCCACCTTTACGCCACGGATTGCTTCCATTTCACTTCTGGTCACAGGCTGCTTAAAAGCAATAATAGCCAGTGTTTCCATAGCTGCATTAGAAAGCTTTGTTTCCTGCTGGGCAATGAGCTTTTGAATGGTTTGAAAAAGCTCTGGCTTAGTCGTTAACTGTAACCCACCGGCAATACGGCGCAGTCTAAGACCTCTGCCCTCTTTGGCATATTCTTCACTTAGAGCCTCTGCTAAAGCAGCTACATCTTCTTCTGTCATATCCAGAGCCTGAGCAATTTTACTGGGAGCTAAAGGCTCTCCGGCAGCAAAGAGCAAGCCCTCTAAATGTCCAATTAAATGTGATTCTGTCATAGTCAGTTATCCTCTCGCAAGAACAAATAAATAGGTGCAAAAGCTTCCTTTTGTCTAATACTAATTCTTTTTAAACGTAATAATTCTAGGACTGCTAAAAAGGCCGCTATTTTCTCACTGCGATTATCAGCCAAATCCAATGCTTCTACAAAAGAGATAGCGTTCTTATGAGTATGGAGAAGCTCAACAATTTCCTCCATTTTATCATGCACATGAAATTCCTGCCTAGCGATAATTTGCGTAGTAATATCTTCTTCTGCCACTAAAGAGCCTAGAGCTTTGAGCAGATCCTCCAAGCTCATGGGCTTTATCTTTTTACGCAGCTTGGGAAGAACCATCGGCCTTCTGGTATAGCTAAGCAGGCCTTTTTCCATAGCCAAACGCAGCTTACCAGCTCTAGCTTTAACCTTTTGATATTCCAGCAGCATTTCTACCAGCATTTGACGAGGATCAGCTTCCTCTTCACCCTCATTTTCTCCCGGCATCTTAGGCAATAGCATTTTAGATTTTATTTGCAAGAGCACAGCAGCCATTAACAAAAACTCACTGGCTATATTTAAATCATATTCCTGCATGCTATTTATGTAGGAGATATACTGCTCAGTAACTGCTACAATGGGGATATCGTAGATATCAATTTTATCCTTTTCAATTAAGCTAATCAATAAATCCAAAGGACCTTCAAAATCCTGGACCTTAATTTTATAGGTATCCATGCCAACCTCAATTCCTAGTAAATATTCATAGCCTTTTTGATTTCTGACATATTGGCAGCAGCAACCTCTTGAGCTTTTTTAGCACCCGCATCTAAAATATCTTTAATGTAATCAGGACGCTTTTCCAGTTCTCTTCTCTTGGCATGAATATCCGCTAAAAGAGTATTCATTTTTTCGCCTAAACATTTTTTGCATTTTACGCAGCCAATTTCTCCTGCTTCGCACTGTGCCTTAATGCTTGCAGATTCCTCTTCATTAAAGACCTTTTGAAAGGCATACACAATACAGATATCAGGATGGCCCTTGTCTGTTTTTTTGATTCTCTCAGGGTCAGTGATCATCATATTAATTCGACTTTGCACTTCCTCAGGAGGCGCGCCAAAGGGAATTGTATTACCGTAGGATTTACTCATCTTACGGCCATCAATGCCTGGCAAGGTCTTGGACTTAGACTAAACTGCTTGGGGCTCTGGGAAAAGGTCAACATTATACATGCTGTTAAAACGGCGAACCATTTCTCTGGTCAACTCTAAATGAGCTGCTTGATCCTCTCCTACAGGTACTCTAGTTGCCTTGTAAAGCATGATGTCAGCAGCCATAAGGACTGGATATCCTAGGAAGCCATAGGTTCTTAAATCCTTACCTTGAGTTTGCAGCTGTTGAATTTTATCCTTAAAGGTAGGTACTCTTTCCAACCAGGATAAAGGCGTAGACATGCCTAGGAGCAGACTTAACTCCGCATGCTCTTTGACATGGGACTGAATAAAGATGGTGTTTTC
>CAZTGQ010000232.1:0-3059 GCA_964613345.1 uncultured Acidaminococcales bacterium
ACCGGGCGGATTCCGGACTTTCACCGGTTAGAACGTGCGCCCGCCGGGCGCACATAAAGAAAAAACCATTCCCTACCGGTAACTTAACCGGTAGGGAATGGTTTTTTACTACTTAAAACATAAGTTCCCCATTTATAAGTATCTTTTTACTTTTTGGGTACCTTCCGCAGAGCTTGATACCGCTTAGCCTTTTTTTCTAATTCATTTTCCAGGGTCGGTGCCTCCATATTATGAGGCACGGCCCTTCCTGTTTCTTCATTAATTGTGACAAAGGTAACAAAGCATTCTGCAGCCTTTTGCTGCTGCGGAATAATAAAAAGCTCCACTAAAATACCCACACTGGTTTTACCTAAGCTAACTACGGACGTGGTTAAGGTAATAGCCTCTCCCTTATGCACAGGCTGAAGAAAGCGAAGACCATCTAAGCCCTGACACACAAGATGCTTAGTTTGCAAATAATCCATAGCCTCTAAGAAACCGCACTCCACCAAATAGGAAGCCGCCTGTCCGGCAAAGAGAGTTTCATGGGGATTAAGGTCCCTCTGTAAAATCATATGGGATAGGGATAAATGATTATCCACGCCCTTTTTTAACTTACTCATAATTATTCTCCTTTGTTATGCCGCGTCCTGCGCAAAGCTGCCAAAAAGCTACGGCACTGGCTGCCGCCACATTTAAAGAATCCACCCCATGACTCATGGGGATTTTTACCCTATACTGACAAGCCTCTATGGTCTTGGGGCTAAGACCATACCCTTCCGAGCCGAAAACCAAGGCTAGCTTAGGAAAGGTTAGCAAACTGGGATCTATGAGAGACAGAGAATCATCCGTTAAGGCTAAAGCCAAGGTGGTGTAGCCCCATTTTTCCAGTTCTTTCACACTACCGGAAAATCTCACCCAGGGTACTTGAAAAATAGTCCCCATGCTCACCCTCACCGAGCGGCGACACAAAGGGTCCGAGGAGCTGTCCATCACCACTACGCCGTCAACATCCAAAGCTGCTGCACTGCGGAAAATCGCCCCTACATTGGTTGCATCAGTAAGACCATCTAAAATGGCTAAAGTCCGCGCCTTAGAAAAAAGCTCCTCCGGTGCTAGGGCCTTAGGTCTTAGCATAGCGGACAAAATACCACGGGTCAACTTATAACCGGTAAGACTTGCTAGGACGCTGCGCTCACCCACGTAAGCTGTAAGCCTTGGGTAACGCTCTAATAGCACCTTCCCCTGAGTAGCTAAGTATCTTTCCTCCATGAGAAGAGACAGGGGCTCGCACCCACCTTCAATAGCTAGGTCAATTACCTTAGGACCTTCAGCAATGAAAATTCCCTTTTCCGGCTCCAGTTTATTTCTAAGCTCCACCTCTGTAAGCTTGGCGTAGACTTCCAGCTCCGGTATATTTATCTCCGTAACGTATTTTACCTCACTCATAGGTTCTCCTTAAGGGTTAAGCGCATTTGCCGCCAAATAACCTGCCCGTGAACAGAAGAAGATACTCCTTCATCCACAAAGCCTAGCTTAGCATAATAGTCCACCAATTCCTTTTTGCAGGTAAGCACTAGGCCACGTCGCCCCTCTTTCCTAGCTGCCTTAATGGCTGCCTCCAGAAGCATTTTAGCATAACCTCTCCGGCGATAAGCCGGCAGAGTATTTACCCCAAAAATCATCTGCCACGCTCCCTTAGGATTATGCCCTTGGGCTCTAGCGTACATTTCATCAGTGAGATTTTCTTCCTCTGTTACCATACCGTCCACAAAGGCTATAAGCTTACCCTCTAAAAAAAGAAGCCAAAAATGATCCTTATAATAGGTTAATCTTTCCCTAAATTCCTCAGCAGTAGCTGCCTCCGCCGGAGGAAAGCACTCCTTTTCCACCTGAGCAATAGCTGCTAAATCCTCGGGCATAGCTGTTCTGATTTCCATGAGCTTCTCCTTGCGCCTTAGTAATTTTTTCATAATCCTTATTATAACAGTTTTTCCCTAAGTGGTCAGCCCTTTTCCCACATAAAAACAGCTTGACCCCATGGGTCAAGCTGTTAATTGTTATACAAATAATTAATTATAATATTACTTTTTAAAAGGTTCAGTACCTGCTAAAATTTGAGCAGCGGTAGCTCCACCCAAGGTTCCTTGGTTATTAGTAATTGCATAAGCTCCAGCTGCAGGAGTTGTCCAAGTAACATCAGTATTAGCATTGCCAACCACACGTGCCGCACCCTCAGGTGGCACAGGCCAAGCAGCCATAGTACAGGTAGCAGCAGTACCTACAAAAGTAGCGTCATCTGTGCCTTTAGGCCAAGCACCTTGCTTAACATTATAAAGTACCAAAGCAGAATCAATAGTTCTTAAATCAGCAACAATTCTGGAGCCACGAGCGGACTCCGTAGCATTCAAAAATCTAGGTACAGCAATACCTGCCAAAATACCCAAAATAGCAATAACCACAACTAACTCAATTAAAGTAAAACCTTTCTTATTAGTCATACTATAATTATATAACTTTCCCCTTAAATTTCAAGGTAAAAAATTAACTTTACGCTATCTTTATTTACTTTATTAATGTACCTTCCCCACAATATCAAACATGGGCAGCAGCATAGCCACCGCAATAAAGCCAATCACCACGCCTAAAATTAAGATAAGCATGGGTTCTAAAAGGGTTTGCAGTCTACTGCTCATATCCTCCACCTCAGAGCCGTAAAAATCTGCTACCTTATCCAGCATGAAATCTAGAGAACCTGTTTCCTCGCCAATGGACACCATGTTAATTACCATGGGCGGAAAGAGGCCACTATCCTCCATGGGCTGAGCTAAACCACGACCCTCTCTTACATTACCGGAGGCTTTTTTCAGTATTTCCTCTGCCTCCAAGGAGCCTGTAGCCTTAGCCACCACCTGAAGAGCCTCTAAAATGGGCACCCCGCTTTTAGATAAACCCGCAAAGGTAGCTGCAAAACGATTAATAATAATATAATTATAAAGCTTACCAAAAACCGGTAGCTTCAAGGTCACTCTATCCTTAAAAAGCATAAAGGCCTTATATTTAGTAGCCCTTCTATAGCC
>CAZTGQ010000233.1:0-3056 GCA_964613345.1 uncultured Acidaminococcales bacterium
TATTAAAGTTTATCATAATTATTCAATTATGTCAGTAAGAATCCATACCGTTTTCCGCTTTTTAGCTTAGCAGCTTGGCTCCTCGGCATCCTTACACACATCATAACCTATATATTCATAGTTCCAATTTTCATTAACACGTAGCTTTTGTAAAATTTCGTAGCCGTAGCCACTTTTCTTTCCATCATTAGTACTATTGTAAAAACCATCATAGCGAAAATATCCTATGCGAACCGTTCTGCGATTGGAAGCATTTGATGCTCCATAGGCGGGAATAAGTATACAAAAAAGACTGCAAGCATGCTACGCACTCTTGCAGTCCCTTTTGAGTTTTTTCAGCTTTCCCTTACACCTTAAGTCCCAAATTTTTAGCCTCCTGTAAGGCCTTATGCTTTTTAATATCGCCTACATCCGTTGCACCGCCGGCAAAGACCTTGCCAGCAAGCTTCGCTTTGCCAAAGCAGCGAATCCAGCCTTTAAGTCCCTGCAAAGCAATTTCATCTGTTGCAGCATCAGTGTCTGCTGCTGCAGAGAGAAAATAAACCTCTCTAAAGGCATAGTCGCTGGGAAACAAGGGATTCATCCTATCCAGCAGGGTTTTTAGCTGACCGGACATTTCATAATAGTAAATAGGCGTAGCAAATGCAAGAACGTCGGCATTTTTCATAGACGCAGCAATCTTCCCAGCATCATCAGCGATAACACATTTTTCCGTATTTTGGCAAACAAGACAACCCTTGCAAAAGTCAAGCTTTTTCCCTAATAGGGAAATAAACTCTACCCCATGTCCTGCTTCCTTAGCTCCCTGAGCAAAGGACTGGGCTAATATTTCAGAATTACCGCCTTTACGCATGCTACTAGAAATAACTAATACTTTTTTCATGTTTTCTCCTATTTATTCAGATTTTTGCTAAAGAAAGCATTGAGCTTGGCAAAAGGTATTAAATCTACTTTGTCATATAAATCCACATGTCCAGCACCCTTAATATATAATAGCTCCTTAGGCTCCTTGGCACGCTTATATGCATCCTCACTAAATTCCTTAGAATGAGCCTGATCTCCGGTTATAAAAAGCATGGGTCTGGGAGAAATTGTTTCAATGTCTTCAAAGGGATAGAAATTCATAAATTTAGCTGCACTGGTATAAGTTGGGTGCGTAGTTGTATTTAAATCCTGACCCTTGCCTGCTACAGCGCCCCTAGAGGTGCGATAAAAATCATAAAATTCTTGTTGAATAACATCTGTACTAGCATCCAAGGTATGAGTAGTGCCACCCGTAAGCTCATGCTTCCCGGTTAAGAATTCTTGATATCTCTTTTCTGCTGCACTGGCAATATAGGCCTTTCTTTGTTCCACGCTTTGAGACTTATTTAAACCGTTACGCATAGCCTGTCCCATATCATACATGGACACGGTAGCAACAGCCTTAATACGTGGGTCAATTTTAGCGGCACTAACTAAATAGGAACCACTACCACAAATACCTATGCCACCGATTTTTTCCTTATCAACGAAATCACGAGTACCTAAATAATCAACTGCAGCCATATAATTCTCTGCATAGAGATCAGGATTAACACTGTTGCGTGGCGTACCTTCACTAGAACCCCAGAAAGGCAAATCAATTGCCAATGTAATAAACCCCTCATCGGCCATTTTTTGTGCGTAGAGCGTAGCGCTTTGCTCTTTTACTGCTCCCATAGGATGACTAACGATAATTGCTGCTCTTTTTTCTCCTTGCTTGTAATCTCTAGGAATATACAAATTTCCTGCGATTTTCATGTCAAATTGATTCTTAAAGCTTACAGCCTCTACCTTAACCTTACTGCTCTTGTAAAAATTATCTGCTCCATGATCAGCATACCTTGGTGCCGGTGTTACCTTGGGCAAGGGTGCAAACCAAGTATCAGCGGCCATAGCAGTTTGCGAAAAAACCATTAAGCCTAATCCTAATACCATACTGCGAGCAATTTTTTTACCATAATTTTTGTTCATTTTTAAATCCCCCTCTTTTCTTATTTTCAATTTACTTTATTATAAAAAAATATCAAAACTAAACAAATTCACGCTGCAAAAGCTCAATTATCTATTTGTACCAATGTATATGCACGCTTTCCTAGGCCAATTTTTTCACCATACTCCAAGGAGACAATACCATGACGATTCTCCACCCTATTGATAAAGGATTTGTTTCCTTCCGCTTTCCAAATCAAATCTAAACAGGCTTTATCCAAGGCTACAGGGTCAGTGGAGGCCAAAATACCAATACGATGTATTTCCGGCTCCGCTGGGCTTCCCGAGCAATCGCAATCAATGGATAATCTATTCATCACATTAATATATATTATCTTCTTTCCATGGTCAAAGGCATCGGAAACAGACAAACCTGCTTCTGCCATGGCCATTTGAAAGTTATCAACACTGTCTGTTCTGTAGCCTGAGGTATATTGACCACCTGAATGAATCAATGATTTTCCCTTAGAAGAACCAATACCAATAGAAATATTTTTTATTGCTCCTCCAAATCCTGCCATAGCATGACCCTTAAAATGAGATAACACAATCATGGAATCATAATTAGCAAAATGTGTACCCACATAATTAGTGCCCTTAAGCACATTACCATTAGAAACAGGCAATTCCATAGAACCACTTTCGTCCATAATGTCAATGGGTGTAAAGCCATGCTCTTTTGCCAATTCATAGTGCTCTGCTGCAGAACCTCGTGGTCCACCATAAGCTGTATTGCACTCTACATAAGTACCCTGAAGACCACGAACAAATTTACCGATTAAATCCTGACGCAGATAGTTACTACCACGTTCACCTGTAGAAACCTTTATAGCAAGTTTACCTGTTGGAGACCATTTAAGTGCATCATAAACTGCTTGCAAGCCCTCTGGGGTAATATTAGTTGTCATGTAAACGGGAGCACCACCTGTATTTGTATCTTTATAATTGGAAGCTACATTCGCATCCTTACTCATGTTTACTGCAGATTTTGCTCCCTCTGCAGCAGCTGATGTCCCACCAACTACTGCCATTTGACCACAGCC
>CAZTGQ010000234.1:0-3052 GCA_964613345.1 uncultured Acidaminococcales bacterium
TAAATATATGCATGTAATTCATTAATTATCAGAAAACTCTCTTTTTTACTCATGAAATGGATGTTTTTCCCGAAAGTATGACCTTTTCTCGCAAAAAAAAGAACCCCTGCGTATCCATCAGGGGTGACATGTATAAAGATCTGTCATAGCAATTAATTATTTAGCATGGATCTAAATATATAAAGCGCCCCTTTTAATATATACAAGGGCGCTTTTTTAATTTAGAACTATCTTCCTTTCCCACTTTAAACAGATTTACTAAGGAGCTCTTTAATTCCGTTCTCCAGTCCAGTCACGCTAAGGGGAAACATAGGGATTTCTTCCTTAATCATCCGCAAAGAACGAGAGGCATAAAAGGACTCCCATAGCTTGGGGTGCAAAGGATTGAGCCAAATGGTAGCAGGATATTTTCTTTTAATCAGCCTAAGCCACTCAAGGCCGGGGCGTTCATTGCCATGATAATAGTCGATATTACCATCCACCGCTGTGAGCTCATAGGGTCCCATGGTAGCATCACCTACCAAAATAACCTTATATTCCTCCTTAAGATTATTCAGCAGCCATTGGGTGTCCAAACGCTCGTTCCAGCGGCAGCTGGGAGTTTTAAAGACCTGATCATAAACACAGTTATGAAAATAGTATATTTTTAAATCCTTAAGCTGGGTTGACTCCTTCACCGCTTTAAATAAACGGCTGCACATTTCAGCATAGCTCCACATAGAACCACCACTGTCCATTAAGAGTAAAAGCTTAGTTTGATTTTTGCGAGGTCTTGCCATGACAATTTGCAAAAGTCCTGCCTTCTTACCTGTTTCTTCAATAGTAGCATCCACATCCAGCTCTGTTTTGGGTGCATCATCCTTATTGGAAAGTAGGCGCAACTTACGCAAAGCTACTTGGAACTGACGAACCTCCAGTACCTCATCATTACGGAAATCCTTGAAATTACGTTTTTCCGCTATTTTTAGAGCACTGTGATTACGTCCCTCACCTAAAACACGAATTCCCTTTGGGGCGTAGCCACTATGACCAAAGGCTGTTTGTCCACCTGTACCCACCCATTTACTTCCACCATGATGGGCCTCTTTTTGCTCTTTAAGCCTTTCTTCCATCAGTTTTTTAATTTCCTCTAAAGTCATCTTCCCCCAAATAGCATCCACTTCATCTTTATCATAGGGAGTAGCAGCCATAGCCTTTTCCAACCAATTTTTAAGCTGCTGTGGAAAAGTGGAATCCTCCACCATTTGACCAAAATAGGCCATGAAGGCTTGGTCAAACTTATCATAATCAGCCTCTTTTTTTACCAATATTGCTCTAGCCATATAGTAGAATTCTAAGAGGCTGGCTTCGTTAAGATTAAGCTCCAAGGCATCTAAAAGTGAATTCCACTCGTTAAGACTGGTATTCATCCCATAGCCTCGAAGTATGTATAAGAAGTCTGTAAACATATTACAACCCCGCTAATTGTAAATCTTCCGTTTTCTTCAAAAGTACTCCGGCAAAGGGTAATTCCCTTCCTAAAGTTTCAGGCTTCACTCCCCCAATAACTAAAGCCTGGAGCCAGTCCAAAAATTCCGAGGTCCCAGGCTTCTTGGACATACCCGGAAGATTACGCAGTTTGTAAAAGGCCTCTAATGCATTTTTTACTAGCTTTTCTTCTAAATCCGGGTAATGAGCTGCCACAATTTCCCTCATCATATTAGCATCCGGGAAAGCAATGTAATGGAAAATACAGCGACGTAAAAAGGCATCCGGCAATTCTTTTTCTGCATTAGAAGTAATAATAACTATAGGGCGTTGGATAGCCTTAACAGTTTCTGCCGTTTCCGGAATGTAGAATTCCATTTTATCCAGCTCCCATAATAAGTCATTGGGAAATTCTAGATCAGCCTTATCAATCTCATCGATAAGAAGAATGGCCTTCTCCTTCGCCTTAAAAGCTTCACCCAATTTCCCTAGCTTAATATACTTAGCAATATCCTCAACTCCGGCGGTACCAAACTGACTGTCATATAATCTTTGCACTGTATCATAAACATACAAACCGTCCTGTGCCTTAGTTGTAGACTTGATATTCCAAATATATAGCTGCATACCAAAGCTTTTAGCAATAGCCTCAGCTAAAACTGTTTTACCTGTACCAGGTTCTCCTTTGATTAGCAAGGGCTTAGCCAAAGCCGCAGCAATATTAACACTGCGCATTAAATCATCAGATGCTATATAATCATCACTACCCTTAAATTGTAACATGTAAAATCCTCCTTCAAATTTATAATAGAAAAAGTATATCATAAAACAACTTTTTAGCAAACATCAACGTTGTCGGTGCATCTTCTCTATGATTCACATAAAAAAGCGAAGCCTGAAATCGACTTCGCTCCTGATATTCAAAACAGCCTTCTTAAATATTCATAAGATCAATAATTCTACTTTAAGTTCTCTCTGGCATAAGCTAAAAGTTCCTCTCTGAAATCAGGATGTGCTAAAGAAATCATCTTTTCTGCTCTTTCCCATACAGACAAACCAGATAATTTCACTACACCAAATTCAGTAGCGGCATATTCAATAATAGTACGAGGTGCACTAACAGTACTCCCACCAGGAATAAATGGTAAAATATTGGACTTTCTCACGCCATCTTTTGTCATACGTGAAGAATTCATACAAATAAACCCCTTACCTCCAACAGAACGATATGCCCCTTCCAAGAAATCCATTTGTCCCCCAATTCCAGATAGCTGCCTAGTTCCAGAAGTTTCTCCATTTTCCTGCCCCATTAAATCTAATTGAACACCACTATTAATGCTAATAAAATTATTTATTTTGCCCATGCGCTCCGGCGAATGTACATAATCCAAATCTCCAGGTCTGAACAAATTAGGATTTTCAGCTAACCAATCATATAATTCCTGTGATCCCATAGCCAAGTTCCAGGTAGAAAAATTTTTATCAATCTCCTTTCTGGTATTGGTTAATTTACCAGCCTTATACATTGATAAATATGCATCGCTAATAGTCCCCGTATAACAACCTAAATCTTTCAAATCAGATT
>CAZTGQ010000235.1:0-2187 GCA_964613345.1 uncultured Acidaminococcales bacterium
TGATGGAGTGGTTAGAAAAATTTCTGCGAGAATTTCGGGGCGGCTTGCTCCTAGTTAGCCATGATAGAACCTTTTTGGATAATACCACTACCAAAATTTTGGAGATGGAGGGTGGCCACTTAAAGCAATACAGAGGTAATTATTCGCAGTATCTGGCCCAAAAGGAAATACAATTATTAACGGAAACAAGAGCTTATGAAGCTCAGCAAGAATATATTGTGAGACAGGAAGACTATATCCGTAGGTTCAAGGCCGGAATTAAGAGTAAGATGGCTAGAGGTCGTCAGTCTCAGCTGGACCGATTGGAGCGGTTAGATGCTCCTGTGCAAAATGAGGAATTTACCTTAAGCTTACCTAAGGCGGCCGTTTCGGCAGAGAGGGTTCTGATTTTGGAAAAGCTTAAGGTGGGTTATGCTAATAAACCCTTGGTAGAGGATGTGGATTTGGTTTTAAAGCAGGGAGAAAAGGTGGCTGTCTTAGGACCTAATGGCAGCGGCAAAACCACTCTTTTAAAAACAATTTTGCAGGAAATACCACCCTTGGGCGGAGTAGCCAAAATTGGTAATAGAGTTAAAATAGGCTATTTTTCTCAAAGCTACGAAAGACTTAATCCCAAGCAGACTATCTTGGATAATTTTCTCTTGGAATATGGCTATACAGATGAACAAACTAGAAAGCTTTTGGGCTCCATGCTTTTTCATGGAGAGGATGTTTTTAAGGAAATAGGAGCCTTGTCCGGAGGGCAAAAAGCAAGACTGGTGCTTCTAAAGCTAGTTTTGGATGGAGCGAATTGCCTTTTACTGGATGAACCTACCAATCATTTGGATATTGCAGCTAAGGAAGCGGTGGAAGCTGCTCTTAGCACCTTTAATGGTACGGTTTTAATGGTGAGTCATGACCGTTATTTAGTTAACGAAATTGCTCAGAGAATTTGGGCCTTGGAGGATGGGCATTTAGTTGATTACAAGGGTAACTATGATTTCTATCTGGCTCAAAGAGCAGCTCAGGAACAAAAGCAGCAGGATAAACCTAAGGAGAAAAAGGAAGCTGTGGAGATAAAAGTTCAGGCGCAGGCACCTGCTTTTAGCTCTAAGTCCAAGCAGAGATATAGTCCGGCGGAAGCAGCTAAGCTTTTACCCAAGGTGGAATTAAGTATCAGAGAACAGGAAGCACTGCTCAGGGTGATGGGTGAGGAGATTGCTTTGCCTGAAAATCAAATGGACCTTACAAAAAGTACAAAGCTGGCAGCTGCTTATGCTGCCAAGGAAGAACTCATTGCTAAATTAATGGAGCAATGGGAGGCTGTCATGGAGAGTATGGAATAGTATGAGAGACTTTATTAAAAAATTACAGGAATATCAGGGAGAAAATGTTTTTAACCCTTGGGCAGAGTATGATACCTTATGTGATATAGGCCCCCAGGCTCCCACCATACGCAGTGCTAATTTAGAACGTTATTTAAAGCTTAGACAGGAAGCCAAGTATTTATTTTTGGCTGAAGCTTTAGGTTACCAGGGAGGACATTTTTCCGGGATGGCTATGACCAGTGAACGAATTTTATTGGGCAATCATCCCCAAATTTCTCCGGAGGTGGTTTTAGGTGAGGCTTGGCAGTACCAAAGAACAAGTAATCCCTCCAGCATGGCTTTAAATGAGCAACAAAGAAAACTTGGCTTTAATGAGCCAACCGCTACTGTGATGTGGGGACAGTTAGCGAGGGTAAGTCTTGCACCATATCAATGCATTCTTTGGAATATTTTCCCCTTCCATCCTTATAAAAGTAGTGGTATCCTTACTAACAGAACACCTGCTAAGGATGAATTGGATGTGGGCTATAGTTATTTACAAATGCTTTTGGCCCTACTTCCTAAGCTACGTATTATTGCCATTGGTCGTAAAAGTGCAGAAACCTTAGCTCGTTACGGCCTTAGCTGTGATGAGGTAAGACATCCTTCTATGGGAGGAGCTACCGCCTTTAAAAATGCGGTGAGTAAATTATGGCAAACGAAGGAGGAGTAATGGAGATTTCTCAGGAGATATTAGCCTTAACTAAAGACCAAATCCTGACTCTGGCGCTCACTGCAGGTAGAATTTTACTTTGTAATGGGGCAGAAACCTATAGAGTGGAGGATACCATGATGCGTATCTGTGCTCTAGGGGGCATGAAGACTGTTAGTGCCTTTTGCA
>CAZTGQ010000235.1:2213-3010 GCA_964613345.1 uncultured Acidaminococcales bacterium
CGCCTTCTGTTATTATGCTGGGGGATGAACTTATTCCTACCGTGGGCCGTATGTATCGGGTGAAAAATAGAACTATTAATTTACAGATTATTAGTGAGATCAATGATTTTTCCTTTAGACTTCATAATCGGCATGATAGCTACGAAACTATTTTAAACGAGCTTTTAGCCAAAGAACAAATGGCTGTTAGACCTTACTATATAGATGTTTTATGCACCTGTCTGGCGGGAGCAGCCTTTACCTTGGTCTTTGGTGGCGCCTTTAAGGAGTTTGTGGCGGCGGCTCTCTGCTGCTTTTTTGCCACCATCTTTACTCGTGGGATGAGAGCTTTTCGTCCCAGCAATTTCTGGATTACTACCATGGCCGGAGGCATTATTTCTGTGGTAGCTCTAGGGTTTTGCAGGGTAGTACCTACTGTGAGTATGGAGCTGATTATTTCCGGTGCCATTATGCCCTATGTACCGGGCATGGCCTTTACTAATGGACTGCGGGATTATATAGCAGGGGATTTGATTAGTGGCAATAGCAGAGTGAGTGAGGCTATTTTCCAGGTGGGTGGTTTGGTCATCGGGATAGCCACTGTTTTGGGTTTATTCTATCATTAAGGAGAAACTATGATTGTAAAAATATTAGGCGCCTTTGTGGGAACCATGGCCTTTGGTAAGCTGTTTTATGGACCACAGCGGGATTTATGGGCTGGTGGAATAGTGGGGGCAGCAGGCTTTGCCGTTTATCTTTATTTCATGGAGGTACTGGGCTATAGCTCCATGCTAAGTAATTTCATAGGTACCCTAGTG
>CAZTGQ010000236.1:0-3007 GCA_964613345.1 uncultured Acidaminococcales bacterium
TCGCAATACAACATAAGGGCAATTGATGGGTATAGTGAGAAGCTTTTCCTTAATGACACAATTAGCCCCTTCTTGAAGAATATAGTTTATTTTAGGAGAGGAAGAAAAACCGTGAGTAAATATTTCCAAGGGTATCTGAGTGATTTTATTATCGAGCCAATAATCATAGGCAAAGGTATCGGAGATCATGAGCTTGATGAATTGTAAGGAGGCAGGCATATTTGTCTTGTTGAAAATTTCTATTTCGTTAATGCCAGCATTTGTCCCACGCTTAGCTAGAATTTTCACTTCCATCCAAGTAATACCTATTTGCGCTGGCATAGTAATGGAGGTGGCAATGCTGTGTGGCTTCAAAGAGTCTTCCTTTTTCTCCCAACCATTACTTAAGGTGATTTGATAGCTTAGTATTTGGCTGCTAATATCTGAATTTCCGTAAATATATATTTGAGAGATGTCTTGGGGACAGGCAAAGTTGAAACGTACCCAGGGCTGCTTATCGCTGGCAGAGGGAATCCAGGAGCCTGTAAAAATTGGCTTTTTTGCTAGAATATCAGGCGAATCTACTAATTTAAAATCTGTGAGTGGAGCGGCATTCCCTGAGGAAACAGTGACAGTGGATTGGTAGGAAAGAGAGTCTGTACGTCTGCACCAAAAAACTTGGTCACTATTAATAATACGTTTAGCATTATGGATAATACCTTGAGAAAAATGCTGGCGCAGAGCTTGGTAGATAATATTGCTGTTAAGAGTTCTAGCAAGGACAGTTTTGGTTAAAGGGAAACGAATTCTATCGGTCCAGGCATAGGGTGGATAGTCAGTATCGTAGTCATGATTACTGAGAAATTCGCCTGTAGCTGGGGCAGTACCAGCAAGATTATAATGCTTATAGTAATCCTTTGCCCCTAGATAAGAACCGTTGTAGGCAAACCCTTTGAAAACTTGGGGTGTATATGTGTTGTTAGGGGTGTGAAGAATGGTATTTAAAGCTTCTTCAAACATAAGAGATACGTAGCGATGGTCTCTGTGGCGATCAAAGTCAACGGCAAAAATGAGGTCTGGTTTATAAAGCAAAAGCACCTCTTTGAGATCAGATCTAAAATTTGCTTTGGTATAAAGATGATGCTGACCGTGCTGGAAAAAACAGAATTCTGGCTTATCTGGGAGCCCGTAGGTTTCTTTTATACCCTTATTGGAGATAAATATTACATCGTCTTCAGCGTTGTATTGATGCTTTTTGGCATTTAGCAGAAAACTGTTAGAATATCCTAGAAATATAATATCTTCAGACGGCACACCTAAAATATTTAGTGCAGCTATTGCTTCGTTCATACGTCGGATACCATTATCTACATTATCTCCGGTAGTGGCGAAAACCACTCGCACATGTAGATTTGCTTCCAACATGGTTTTAATAGTACCACCAGCTAGATTAATTTCATCATCCTGGTGAGGAATAAGGATTAGTGCAGTTTTATGCTTAGACGCTTCTTGTTGATAGATGCTGTTTGTTATTGGACCCTTTAATTGCATGTTAAAAGTTGTATAGACTAGTGACGCTAAGATTACACACAGTAGTGCTGTTAGTAACAATTCCATGAGTATATTCTCCTTGTATTTGACCGTTTAATTATAGCATAAAAGCAGGAAAAACGTTTGCTCGAGAAAATGTGTTGAGGTTTTAGGGGAAGAGAAAACCTACTGCTTTTGTTAAAGCACCATTTAGTAAGAGAAAAGTATGTTTTCTTGGGTCAATAATGATATAATAATATATTATCTATAAAGAAAAGAGGAAAATCATGGATTTATACCAAGCTTTAATAGATGGCAAGGAGGCAGTTTCTTTAGTAGGATTAGGATATGTGGGTATGCCTATTGCCGTAGCTTTTAGCAAAAAAGTTAAGGTTATAGGTTTTGACCTTAATAAAAATAAAATTGCTCTATATAAAAAGGGGTTAGACCCTACCAGAGAGGTAGGGAATGAAGAGGTTGCTGCTTCAAAGGTACACTTTACTTCGGATCCAGCTATGCTAAAAAAAGCTAAATTTCACATTGTGGCAGTACCAACACCTGTAAATCAGGACCATACACCGGATCTTACCCCGGTTAAAAGTGCAAGTAAGCTTTTGGGTCAACAGCTAATGCAGGGCTCCATAGTTGTTTATGAATCTACGGTGTATCCAGGTGTCACAGAGGATATTTGTGTGCCTATTTTAGAAAAAGAATCCGGACTTAAGTGCGGCAAGGACTTTTTCGTGGGCTATTCTCCTGAGCGAATTAATCCGGGAGATAAGGAGCATCGCTTAAATAACATTGTTAAAATAGTTTCCGGAATGAACAAACAGACTTTAAATGTTGTTGCTAAGGTGTATGAGTTAGTAGTGGAGGCTGGAGTTCATAGAGCAGAAAGTATTAAAGTGGCAGAGGCGGCTAAGGTTATAGAAAATTCTCAGAGAGATATAAATATTGCTTTCATGAATGAGCTTTCTATCATTTTCAATAAAATGGGAATAGATACTAAATCTGTTTTAGCAGCAGCTGGGACTAAGTGGAATTTCTTACAATTTACACCAGGCTTAGTTGGTGGACACTGTATAGGAGTTGATCCCTATTATTTAACCTATAAAGCGGAGGAAATGGGTTATCATTCCCAAATTATCCTAGCCGGCCGTAGAATTAATGATGATATGGGAAAGTATGTGGTGGAAAATTTAGTGAAAAGCTTGATTAAGGCAGATGTTCAAGTTAAAGGAGCTAAGGTAGGAATTTTAGGCTTTACCTTTAAGGATAATTGCCCTGATACAAGGAATTCTAGAGTTATTGATATAGTCAAAGAGCTAGGAGAATATGGCATTATACCTCTTGTGTGCGACCCAGTGGCTGATGCTCAGGAGGCATATAGGGAGTACGGTCTACACTTTGTTTCCTTACGTAAATTTAAAAAGTTGGATGCCTTAATTGTTGCTGTAGCTCATGATAATTTTAAAACAATGGATATAAGTAGTATTGA
>CAZTGQ010000237.1:0-2994 GCA_964613345.1 uncultured Acidaminococcales bacterium
TTTTCTAGCGGACTGCATCTGTAGGTCCTGCGCAATGTGAGCCTGTGAACCTCGTCAGGTCCGGAAGGAAGCAGCGATAAGCGGATACTTTGATGTGCCGTAGGGGTGCCTCCTGATGCCGTCCGCTAGGAAAACAAAGAAAAACACGCTCATCTAGAGCGTGTTTTTTTGCGTTTTAAAAGATTAAATATTAAAAACCTTCCCCGGATTTAAAATGCCCAAGGGATCCAATGCTGTCTTAATAGACTTCATCAGCTTAAGCTCCACAGGATGAGTATAGTGCTCCATTTGGTCCACCTTCTTAGCCCCAATGCCATGCTCTCCGCTTAAACGACCGCCTAAAGCATAAATATAGGCATAGGCCTTACCGTGGAAGCTGTTTAAATTATCCTCCCACTCTTCATCCGTAAGCTCGCCCTTTAAAATTTGGAAATGCAAATTGCCATCTCCCGCATGAGCTAGGGTAAACACTTTAAAAGGATAAGCTGCGGCCACCTGGCAAAGATGATTAATAGCTAAAGCTATTTTATCCACCGGCACCACTAAATCGTCAGAAGTACTAACCTTACTCAAAATACGCGTAGCCTCCAAGCAGTTACGTCTCAAGGTCCACACTCTGTCATCTGCAGCCAAAACATCCGTCGCTCCGTGAGCTTGACACAAATCTGCCAAAAGCTCCATCTTCCTGTCCAGCTCGTCCTCATCAAAGGTTTCCACCGTAATAATCACATAGTTGCCATCCTCATAATGGGGCAGCTTTAACTCCGAATAATCACTGGAAGCGCGGACAAAGCTATTATCCATAAATTCCACACTGGTGGGATTAAGTCCCGCTTTGGCTAAAACAGGTACAATTCCTGTGGCTTTTTCCACCTCGGTAAAAATTGCCAGCACATCAAATTTATAGGGTGCTAGGGGCAAAAGCTTTAAGGTAGCCTTAGTAATTATCCCCAAGGTACCCTCGCTGCCCATAATAAGCTGATCCAAGCAGTAACCCGTGCTGCACTTTTTCAGTCTGGCACCTAATTCTACAATATCCCCTGTAGGAGTCACTGCCTCCAAGCTGTACACCTGATGCCTAGTAGTACCATAGCGAACAGCCTTATTACCACCGGCATTAGTAGCCAAATTACCACCAATTAGGCAGCTTTCCGCGCTACAGGGGTCACCGGCATAAAACAGTCCGTACTCTTTAGCCTTTTGCTGAATGAGGAGGGTAGGCACTCCAGCCTCCACCTCCATATACATACCCTCTGGATTAATTTCTAAAATTTTGTTTAATCTTTCCAACAACAAAACGATACCGCCGTAAACTGGAATTGCTCCGTCAGAAACACTGGTACCTCCCCCTCTGGGAGTAACAGGAATCATATACTCATTGGCCAGACGCATAATGCCAGCTACTTCCTCAGTACTACCGGGAGCTACCACTACCTCCGGCAAATGAAAATGCCGAGGGTCCTGCTCCTCATCAGTTTGATACCTTTCCAAGGTTCCCCTATCTACGTGAACATTCTCCTTGCCTACGATGTCTATCAAAGCCTCTACTACAGCATCAGATACTTCCTTGTACTTAACCATGTCTACCCTTCTACCTTTCTACGCTACCTCAAATTATTGAATATTATTATAATGCTTAATCGTATACTGATAAGTATACTTTCTGGGAATACGGGTGCTTAAAAGACAAATGACCTCATAATTAATGGTTTCCATCCACTCTGCCACCGTATCCAAGGAAATCTCTCCACCGCCAAAAATAATAGCCTCTTGACCAACAGCAGCTCCCGGTACGTTAGTCACATCCACCATCATTTGGTCCATACACACTCTACCTACAATGGGAGCCTTATAGCCGCCAATAGAAACATAACCTCGATTGGACAGCTTTCTACTAATTCCGTCAGCATAGCCTAAGGGCAGGGTGGCAATCTTAGTAGGTCCGGTGGTTGTATAAAGACCACCATAGCTTATTTTCTCGCCGGCCGGCAGCTCCTTGATAAAGACAATTTCTGCCTTTAAGGACATCACCGGTTTTAAATCCAGACATTGACGAACCTCCTTCGAAGGCCACCAGCCATAAAGAGTTATTCCCTGACGAACCATATTATATTGACACTGGGGCAATTCCGTAATACCGGCACTATTATCAAAATGTACCAAGGGAATTTTAATGCCCTCCTTTTCAATATTATTTAAAGCCTCCTGAAAACGCGCCTGTTGCATTTTACTATAGCTTTTATCCGCCTCATCAGCACAGGCAAAATGGGAAAAAACTCCCTCCAGCTCCACATGGGGCAGTGCTGCAATGGCCTTAGCCAAGCTTCCTGCTTCCTTGGGAGTACAGCCAATACGATTCATGCCCGTATCCACAGCTAAATGAACCTTGGCAATTTTATTTTCCTGAATAGCAGCGGCAGAAAGAGCTTGAGCTGCTCCCAACTCAAAAACCGTTTGGGTAATATCATTGTCCACCAAGGCCTTTTCGTGCTCCGGCGTTAATGCACCTAAAATCAAAATGGGTGCCATAATTCCCGCTTGTCTAAGCTCTAGGGCTTCTTGCGTCATAGATACCGCCAAATAATTTACTCCGGCCGCTAAAGCCGCCGTAGCCACCGGCACTGCACCATGACCATAGGCATCAGCCTTTACTACAGCACAAATCTTAGTTGTAGGTTTAAGAGTCTTTCTTGTTTCTTGAATATTGTGAGCGATAGCAGACAAATCCACCTCAGCCCAAACGTTTCTTGCTCGCATAATAACGCCACCTGTCATTATTAATCTAAATATTTAACTTTCATTTTAGCAATATTAAGAGCTCATTGCAAGTAGCAATGAGCTCTTTAAACAACATCCTTACATTCCTCCCGCCAGAGAATATAGGATTATTCCTAAAATACCACTGGCAAAAAGAGTTTTAATCGTACCCAATTTCTTAGAGTGAATAGCGCCTAAGGAGACTAGAAAGATAACCACCCCGATAAGATTTGTTTC
>CAZTGQ010000238.1:0-871 GCA_964613345.1 uncultured Acidaminococcales bacterium
TGCTAACGCTAAGCAAATACCCAGTGCCACAGCCATAGGCTGCCAGCTATTTATTTTCCCCTGAGCAGTTGTAAGACTAGCCAAGTAAATTTGAAAATTAATCCACCAAGCCTGTAAGTTTGCCATAAAAGCTCCTACCTTCCCGCCTTAATTTCATTTTGCAAAAATTTTTCAGCTGCTGCCAATTGATTAGTACCTTTGTCGTCACTGGGCTCCACCTTCACATCCGGTTCTATACCTATGCCACTAATGGAACGACCGCTGGGAGTATAGTACTTAGCAATGGTTAGCTTAAGACCGGTGTCCTTAGTCAAGGTAAAGACATTTTGAACACTTCCCTTACCATAGGTGGTAGTACCAAAGAGCTTCCCTGCGCCGGTATCCTGTACTGCTCCGGACACGATTTCTGAGGCGCTGGCGGTACCCTTATTAACAAGAATAGCCAAAGGATAGGGTACCTTTTTCAGCTGAGAATATTCTGTTTTAGTCGTGCCATCCTTTTCCTTCACCGATACTATTGGGCCCTTGGGCACCAGCATTTTAGCTACATCAACACCCGTATTTAACAGTCCTCCAGGGTTATCCCTTAAATCTAGGATTAAACCCTTCATGCCTTGAGCTGCCAGCTCCTGATACTTTTCTCTGAAATCCTTGCCTGTATCCTCACTAAAGGAAGTAATACGGATATAGCCAATATTCTGCTCCTTCATTTCACCGTAAACACTTTTAATCTTTATTTCATCTCGTACAATACGTACTAAACGAGGCTCTGCTGCACCGGTTTTCACCATTAGCTCTACCGTAGTACCATGAGGTCCTCTGATTTTCTTGACCACCTGCTCCAGCTCTTCGCCCTCAATGCTTTTACCAT
>CAZTGQ010000238.1:881-2985 GCA_964613345.1 uncultured Acidaminococcales bacterium
GTGTGTCCTCTATGGGGGCAATTACTATCAACTGCTGCTCTTTTGTGCCCATAACCATACCCACACCACCAAAATGTCCACCGGTCATAGTATTTAAGGCAGCAAAATCATTTTGGTCCAAGTAAGTGGAGTACGGGTCCTTAAGCTCCTTCACCATACCCCGAAGAGCTCCTGCAGACAAATCCTCTGGTTTAAATTCACCGTCAAATTTTGTTTGAATTAAAGTCAGTGTCTGCAAAAATGGTACCAACTGCCAGTTAGGTCCAAGACCCTGCTGGAGGAAATAAATGACGCCTCCCATGACTACAACTAAGCTCATGCCAATAGCCATAAATAGGTGTATGATATTAAAGCGCTTTTTTAACATTGGAATCTCCTTTAGGGCAGGTAATTCAAAGGCTCTGTTACCTCACCATGTAAACGCACCTCAAAGTGACAATGAGGTCCTGTAGAATAACCGGTGCTACCGGCACTGGCTATAACCTGTCCCTTAGCTACGGTTTCTCCTACGCTAACGTTTAGGCTGGAATTATGTCCGTACAAACTAACTAAGCCATCACCATGATTAATCATGACAGCATAACCATAGCCACCCATCCAACCTGCGCCAATGACTACACCACCATCTGCGGCTACAATGGGTGTACCATAATCCACCGCAATATCCATACCGGAATGGTATCTTCTGGTACCAAAGATAGGATGTGTACGCCAACCATAATACGACGTAATAGGACCATTACAGGGCCACATAAATTGACCTGTACCGTGGGCAGATCCCATTTGCCCACCACTTTCCCAATTTTGAATCATAGCCGTAATATTCTTACTATCTTCCAATAGTCTGTTCATTTCGGCATCAAGTCTATCCTGCTCAGCCTTAGCCTTATCGTAAATAGCTCTACGGGCTGCAGTTTTCTCTTCTACTAGCTTTTTCTTGGCTGCTAAATCTACCAAGATTAGCTCCATCTGCTTTTTATTTTCTTCCAGGACTGCTCTTTGTGTTTCCAATTCCTTTTTCTGGGTTTCCAAGAGCTCTAAAATATCAGCATCCCGCTTAATGATTCTTTGCAGAAGATACATACGCGAGGAGAAATCAGAAAAATCCTTAGCACCTAGCAGTACATCCAAATAATTAATCTGTCCATTTTCATAGATATTGCGGAGCCTGGCACTATAAACCTTTTTAGTAGCCTCCAGCTCCTTAGTCTTACGGGTAATAATTATTTCATTTTGCTTTATATCATTTTGCAGCTTTAGGTGCTTAGCCTCCACTGCATCAAACTCTTGACGCGCCTTGGCCAGCTCCTCCTGGGCCTCCATAAGCAGGGTGATGGCAGATTTAACTTCCTTATCCTGCTTATCCTTTTCCTGCTTTTTAGTTTCTAATTGTTGTTCTACGTCCTTAAGCTCTGACTTTTTATCCTCTAAGGTAGCTGCCCAGGTTGGACAGCTAATACTTATAGTCAGCACAAGAGCAAGGACTATTCGCACATATTTATTCATTTGCTACCGCCCCTCGCTTCTTATACGTCTAAGAACTTACGTAGAGAAATGCTACTACCTGCTGCTCCAATGAAGGTCCCTGTACCAACTAGGAAAATAGATAAGTAGGCTAAAAAGGGCCAGCCCGGAATCAAGGGGAAGAAAGCTAACGTAGTATAAATTTTACTTTGTAGCATGAGATAAATCTGTACAAGGCAAACAGAAGCGATAATTCCGCCTATAAAGCCCATAAACATACCTTCCAGCAAAAAGGGCCAGCGAATAAACCAGTTGGTAGCTCCCACATACTTCATAATGCTGACTTCACGGCGACGAGCAAACACTGTAATTCTAATGGTATTAGAAATAATAAAGAGTGTGGCTACCGCTAAGAGGGCAACCAACAGTAAACCACCAATGCGGAGAATTTTGGTTAGTTGGAAAAGATGCTCCACAACCTCCCTACCAAATTTGGCAGTTTCCACTCCTTGTATTTTTTCAATATCGGGGACTAACTGGGCAATACGCTCCGGCCTATCCACCTGCACATCAAAGGAAGCAGGACAAGGATTATCCTCACCTAACGCATCCAGCAGTCTTTGCTGATCTCCCAATCTTT
>CAZTGQ010000239.1:0-2575 GCA_964613345.1 uncultured Acidaminococcales bacterium
ACCCTAGGGTTTCCCCTAGAACGGTTAGCTCTTGCTGTCTAACATATTAAATTCAAGAAAGGTTGTGACAAAATGAGTAAGATTGCAGTAGTATTTTGGAGTGGTACAGGTAACACGGAGGCAATGGCCGAGGCTGTTCTAGCAGGAGCCAAGGACAAAGGAGCTAACGCAGCTATCTTTACCGCCACAGAATTTATGGCAGAAAATCCTTCTGACTATACCGGTATTGCCTTTGGCTGCCCGGCCATGGGTGCTGAGCAATTAGAAGAAACAGAATTTCAGCCTATGTGGGATGAAGTAAAGGATAAATTACAAGAGAAAAAGATTGCTCTCTTTGGTTCCTACGCTTGGGCAAACGGTGAATGGATGGAAGCCTGGAAGGAGGATGCTCAAGCTGCTGGTATTACCCTGGCAGTGGACCCTGTAATTTGCAACAGTGCTCCGGACGAGGCTGCGTTAGAGCAGTGCAAGTCCTTAGGGGAAGCACTAATATAATAAGAGAAAAAGCTCTAGTCCAAGGCTGCTTACGCAGCTCTTGGCTAGAGCTTTTTTAATCTAAGGCACTTAAAATTTCTTCATCCAAATAATTACGGGCTGTTTTGGCCAATTCTTCCGGCACACCATAAAAAGCCTCACTTAAGGCGCCTGTAATAGCAGCCATAGAATCACCGCCACCAATAAAAATCACGTTACGCAAAGCCTCTTCAAAGCCTTCAGCTTCCATAAAAGAAATTATAGCAGGTGGCAAAGCATAGGGACAGGTAGGAATGTATTGATATTGACTACGAATACTAGCCAAGGTAAAGCTTAAGTCATAGTATTTCTTAGCATAGGCGAGAATATCTTCCTTACTTTTCCCCTGCTTAGCTAGAAAAACACAGCCTGCGGCACACTGAGCTCCCTTTAGGCCCTCTTCATGACTATGAGTGATAGCGGCAGACAGTTTAGCTAATTGTTCCACTTCTTCTAGGCTACTGCCCTGAAAACCAATAGGCAGTGCTCTGGAAGCAGCAACAATTCCTGCACTACCGTAGGGCTTAGGCTCGTCCTCAAACATCCATTGACTGAAGAATCTGCTATAGGCCATATCCTGATAAACCCAGCTAATACGCAAAAGCTCCTCCTGCAGTATCTCAGAAAAATTAAGATTATGATCTTCCTGATAGGCACCCATAGCATTAGCTACGCCTGCAGCTAAAACAGTATCATCCGTAAATTTACCATTGATATCAAAAAACTCAAAATTCCGAGACTTTATAGGTTTAAAAGCATACACAGAAGCAACAATATCCCCAATTACCAAACCTAACACATTACCCTCTCCTCATCATTTAATGCAATTAGTCTACATGGTTTTTAAAACGCTCTCCAAATATGTCTTAAAGGCATCCTTAAGCTCCGGGCGACGGAGGGCATACTCTACAGTAGCCTCTAAGAAGCCTTCCTTATCTCCCACGTCATAGCGTCTACCCTGAAAATTATAGGCATACATGGTTTCCTGTTTAGCTAGCTCCCTTAAGCCATCGGTAAGCTGTATTTCTCCCCCCTTACCGGGAGCAGTATGCTCCAAAATAGAAAAGATGGCCGGATTAATAATATAACGTCCCAGCACCGCCAGATTAGAAGGAGCACTCTCTATCCCTGGCTTCTCCACCATATCCAGCACCTTGAAGGTTCTCTCATCTTCTGTAGCAGTAGGAGCCACAATACCATAAGCAGAAACCTTCTCCCGTGGTACCTTCTGGCAACCCAGCACACTACTGCCAGTCGCAGCATACACATCCATCAGCTGCTTTAAAGCAGGTCTGTCCGGATTATAAACCACATCATCACCCAATAGTACAGCAAAGGGTTCATTGCCAATAAACTGCTTGGCGCAAAGAACTGCATGCCCTAAGCCCTTAGGTTCCTTTTGTCTAATATAATAAATATTAATATTAGCAATATTGCGCACAATGGCCAAAAGCTCTTCCTTATGCTTAGCCTCCAGTTCCATCTCCAGCTCAATGCTTCTATCAAAATGGTCCTCAATGGATCTTTTGGTTCTACCGGTAATGATTAAAAATTCTTCTATGCCTGAATTTACAGCCTCTTCAATGATATATTGAATTGTTGGTTTGTCTACAATGGGCAGCATTTCCTTAGGGGTAGCCTTGGTTGCCGGTAAAAATCTGGTGCCTAGACCTGCCGCAGGAATTACGGCCTTGCGTACTGTTTTAATTGTCATAAACCGTTCCCCTAACTCTTTATTATTTAGATGCCTTCAATTGAGTCCAATACTCATCGTAAATAGTAATGGCATCCCCAACATCCACCAACCATTCACCCAAATTACTTTTCTCATTGCCTAAACGCAGAATAGGGTCATTTCTATATTCATCCGTCATCAGCTTAACTGCCTCCACATTGGGATTGGGCAAGGCTATGTAATCAAAGTTTTGCGCACTAATTTCCGGATCATACATAAAATTAATAAACTTTTCAGCCAGTTCTTTATTTTTGCAGCTAGTGGGAATAGCTAGGGTATCGGCCCAAATCAGCGTTCCCTCCGGTGGCACCATAAATTCCAAATCAG
>CAZTGQ010000239.1:2585-2963 GCA_964613345.1 uncultured Acidaminococcales bacterium
ATGTACATAAGCGGCATCACCGGACCACAGCATACCAATCCAGCCATCCTCTGCAATAAACTTTTGCTTATTATTTTCCGTATCATAAGCCAAAACATTTTTATTTAAAGCCTTTAAATCCTCGAAGGCCTTAGCAATATCCTTTTTATCCTTCGCATTATTGGACTGTCCATTTTTCTTCAAGGCTACACTAAAAACCTCGCGACAATCGTTGAGCAAAATAACCTGTCCCTTATATTCACTTTTCCACAAATCATCCCACTTGGTAGGAGCGTCCTTAACATATTTAGTGTTATAAACAATACCTGTTATACCATAGGTGAAGACAGGACTATATTCCCCCTGAGGGTCAAAAGCAGTTTTTTGTAAGGACTTATC
>CAZTGQ010000240.1:0-2920 GCA_964613345.1 uncultured Acidaminococcales bacterium
TAGCACAGAAAACACAAGGACCTGCACAGCTTAAAGCTTTAATACCTTTTGTCGTGTTTGTTATTGTTTATTTAGGTAGTGGACTGCTCTTAGAAAGCCAAGGCGTAAACATGGCTTTTTATCAGTTCCCGGCACCGGTAGCTGCTGTTATTGGTATTATGGTAGCTTTTTTACTACTAAAGGGAAGCTTCAATGAGAAGTTTGATACCTTTGTAGAGGGTTGTGGCGATGCCAACATTTTAATAATGTGTGTTATTTATTTATTGGCAGGAGCTTTTGCTGCTGTTTGTAAGGCCATGGGAGGTCTTGATGCTACTGTCAATTTAGGACTTAATTATGTGCCTACACAATATTTAACAGCAGGTATCTTTATCATCACTGCTTTTATTTCTCTAGCCACAGGTACTTCTGTGGGGAGCGTAGTAGCGGTTGGTCCAATCGCTATTGCTGTGGCTGAGCGTACGGGCTTAGGCGTACCCATGCTTTTAGGGGTGGTGTTAGGTGGGAGTATGTTTGGTGATAATCTCTCTGTAATATCGGATACTACTATTGCGGCTACCCGAACACAGGGATGCAGTATGAGAGATAAATTTCGTTTAAATTTGTGGCTCACACTTATTCCGGCTGTTATTACAGTGGTTGTTTTACTGTTGACGGGCAATGCGATGACTGCAGATATTCCTTTGTCAGGGGAGATAAATTATATTAAGGTTCTTCCTTATGTGGTAGTTCTTGTTGGCGCAATTGCAGGGGGAAATGTTTTTGCAGTACTTCTTGGAGGTACGCTTTTAGCTGGAGGTATTGGTCTTTATTATGGACATTTTACCCTTTTGACTTATGCACAGACTATTTATCAGGGGTTTTTAAGCATGACGGACATATTTTTATTGTCCTTACTTATTGGTGGCTTAGCCAATATGATTAGCAAAGCTGGTGGCATTGCAGCTTTACTAAGCTACGCTCAAAAATTTATTTCAGGTAGGCGTTCGGCAGAGCTTGTAATTTCAGGTTTAGTTTCTATTACTGATATCGCTGTAGCTAATAATACTGTCGCCATTATTATTAATGGTGAGTTAGCTAAGTCACTTTGTTATAAATTTAGAGTTGATCCCAGAAGAAGTGCCGCACTTTTAGATACCTTCTCTAATGTTTTTCAAGGTCTAATTCCTTATGGTGCTCAAATGCTGATTATCACCGGTTTTACAAAGGGGGCTGTATCGCCTTTAGATCTTCTGCCACATACTTTGTTTTTATACTTACTGTTTATTTCATCAGTCATATCTGTATTCATTCCTTTTTCTGACGGCGTTATTATAAGGGACCCTTGGAACTACGAAGAACAGAAGCCTCAAAGTGAAATCACACATTAAATTAAAATTAGACGAGGAGGAAATTTTATGAAAAAAGATGAACTACAAAAATTAGGCTTTGCAACGAGAGCAATTCATGGTGGTGCTGCACCTAATACCTTTGGAGCCTTAACTGCACCAATTTATCAATCGTCAACCTTTGTTTTTGACACAGCAGAAGAGGGTGGGAAACGTTTTGCTTTAGAAGAACCTGGTTATATTTATACTCGTTTGGGAAATCCTACGCAAAATGTAGCGGAGGAAAAGGTGGCGCTCTTAGAGGGAGCAGAAGCTTGTGTGGCAGCAGCTTCCGGCATGGGTGCTATTTCTGCTGCCTTATGGACTTGTTTATCTGCTGGTGACCATATTGTTGCAGGTGATACTCTTTACGGTTGCACCTTTGCTCTTTTAAATCATGGCCTTACCAGAATGGGTGTAGAGGTAACTTTTGTAGATATGACTGATCTTGCGGCAGTACGCAAGGCTATGCGTCCAAATACTAAAGTAGTATATTTGGAAACACCAGCTAATCCCACTTTAAAAATTACTGATATTAAAGCTATTGCAGATATTGCTCATGAGAATAGTAACTGTACTGTTATGGTGGATAATACCTTCTGCACACCATATATTCAGAGACCGTTAGAATTAGGAGCAGATGTGGTTTTACATTCTGCTACGAAATATTTAAATGGACATGGAGATGTTATTGCCGGTTTTGTTGCAGGTAAAACTGACTATATTACTCAAGTACGTTTCTATGGTATTAAGGATATGACAGGAGCAGTGCTAAGCCCCTTTGATTCTTTCCTTATTGCTAGAGGCATGAAAACCCTGGCTATTAGGATGGAAAAACATTGTGCCAATGCCCAAAAGGTAGCTGAATTTTTAGAAACACATCCGGCTGTGAAGAGCGTAAATTACCCAGGACTAAAAAGCTTTACCTACTATGATTTGGCTCAACAGCAAATGTCTCTACCCGGCGGCATGATCTCCTTTGAGCTCAAAGGGGGCATTGAAGAGGGCAGAGTTGTTATGAATAATGTCCATTTATGTAAGCTAGCTGTTTCTTTAGGCGATGCTGAAACCCTTATTGAGCATGCTGCCTCCATGACTCATTCTACCTACACGAAGGAGGAGCTTGCTCAAGCAGGGATTAGTGAAGGTTTGGTACGTCTTTCCATAGGTTTGGAAGATGTAGAGGACATCATCGCTGATTTGAAGCAAGCTTTAGATAGAATCTTATAATTATATACTTTATAGTTTAGAAGAAATGAATATCTTTCTCGAAATACGCAAAAATAGTGCACAAAGAAAAACGGTCACACGAATCTGTGTGACCGTTTTTATGCATTAGTAGAATTTTTCTACTTTGTTCTTTCGGCAAGATTTTTAATATCTTTTAAAGGAAGATTTACAATGCAGGCAATTTCCTCCAGTGTAAGCTTGCCACACTTTAACATATTGGCAGCTGCTTCAGCTTTGCCCTTGAGCAGGCCTTCAGTGATGCCTTCAGCTTTGCCCTTGAGTATGCCTTCTAGTCTTCCTTCTTCTCTATCCTGCTTTCTGAA
>CAZTGQ010000241.1:0-2905 GCA_964613345.1 uncultured Acidaminococcales bacterium
GACTGCATTTGTATGAGCCAATTCATAAACTAAAATTAACCCGGGAGCACGCTTTAAAGCAGCTTCCAGGTTAACTTCTTGCAAGGTAATATCATTATGAGAAAATGATAACGTTGGGAGTATCTCCAAGCCTTCCAAAAGGTCAGCTGTTTCCGGTCGAGAATGCGGTTCTATGTATCCAACTACTACATCTATCCCCTTACTTTTGGCAGCATGAGCAGCCTCCAGCATAGCATATGTTTTGCCTACACCGGCTGCATACCCAAAAAAAATTTTAAGGTGTCCCTGACCGTCATCTTGTCCAACATTTTGTAATGTTTTTAAGAGTTCATCGGGGTTAGGTCTTATTTTCTCCATAGGCCACTGCTCCCTCCTTTGCTGATAAGAATTAAGTTCTATCTTTCACCTTATAGATCTATACCACTATACTTATATGACCTCTCCAACTTATACTTTTAATATTATCTTAGCACAAAATTACTCACATAACACCATCTAACATAAGATTTACTTTCAAAACATTAACTCTCGGTTCTCCTATTAAGCCTAAAAAACGTCCGGTAGTGCATTTGCTGATAATAGTCCTAATGTCATTAGGTGTTTTACCTGTGGCCTTGGCAATTCGTAATACCTGATATTCTGCAGCTGCAGGGGAAATTTCAGGATCTAAACCACTACCGGAACAAGTTACCAAATCTTCCGGAATTGGTGTGTTTTTCATGTCAGGATTAGCTACCTGTATAGCGTGAACTCTTTCTTCTACTAAGGTAGCATATTTTTTGCTATTAGGACTGAGATTGGATGGTCCTGCATATACGAGAATATTACCCTTATCATCTTTGAAGGTACTTGTATCCAGATTCGTAATTCTACCCCACATATGTCCTGGTTGCGTATAATTTTGTCCCAACCAGCTACAACCATAATTAATACCATTTATTTTAATAATACTGCCATTTGCCTGATTAGGAAACAAAGCCTGTGCTAAAACCGTTACCACACCTGTATAAAGAATCCCACACACTAGAGTAAGCATTACAAAAACACCGCAGGCCTTGATCAATACTCTTTTACTCATTATATTTACCTCCTATGCTAACCCACAACTGGTCAATAAAACGTCAAGCAACTTAATACAGATAAAAGGAATGACGACTCCACCTAAGCCATAAATCAATAGATTTCTACTGAGCAACTTACCGGCAGGTACTTCTCTGTACTTAACACCTTTAAGTGCAAGTGGTATCAAGGCAATAATAATCAAGGCGTTGTAAATAATGGCTGATAGCACAGCACTTTGAGGAGAAGTTAAGTTCATAATATTAATTACCTTTAAGCCAGGATATAATCCCATAAATAAGGCAGGAATTATGGCAAAGTACTTAGCTAAATCATTAGCGATGGAAAAGGTTGTCAGACTTCCACGAGTCATAAGTAACTGCTTGCCAATACGCACAATCTCAATTAATTTCGTAGGGGAGGAATCCAAATCCACCATATTGCCCGCTTCTTTAGCAGCTTGAGTTCCTGTATTCATTGCCACAGCTACATCAGCTTGAGCCAAAGCAGGCGCATCATTAGTACCATCACCGGTCATTGCTACCAGATGCCCCTTGGACTGAAATTCTCTAATCATCTTTAGCTTTCCCTCAGGAGTGGCTTCTGCCAAGAAATCATCAACTCCTGCTTCCGCAGCAATAGCTGCCGCAGTCAAAGGATTATCCCCTGTAATCATAATGGTCTTAATGCCCATTTTACGCATGTCGGCAAATTTTTCTTTAACACCAAGCTTTATGATATCCTTAAGATTAATTACACCTAATATTACGTGGTCTTTCGCCACTACTAAAGGGGTTCCTCCTTGATTAGCAACAGTTTTCACTACTTTATCGCAGTCCATGGTATATTTACCACCGGCAGCTTCTACATACTGTTTCACAGAATCTGCTGCACCTTTACGAATCTCATGACCAGCAAAGTCAACTCCACTCATGCGTGTAGTAGCTGTAAAAGGTACAAAGGTCATGTGTTGCTCATTAATATTTCTTCCTCTAAGGCCAAATTTTTCCTTAGCTAACACAACAATGCTTCTGCCTTCAGGCGTTTCATCAGCCAAAGATGATAATTGAGCAGCATCTGCCAAAACATTAGGCTCGCACCCATCCACAGGTATAAATTCATGAGCCTGTCTATTACCTAAAGTAATAGTACCGGTCTTGTCCAGCATCAAAATATCCACATCTCCTGCTGCTTCAATAGCACGACCGCTCATAGCCAAAACATTAGCCTGATTTAATCTACTCATGCCTGCAATGCCTATCGCACTTAGTAAGGCGCCAATAGTAGTAGGGGCTAAGCAGACCAACAATGCCACCAAGGTGGTCATAGAAGTTGGATTAGCTATATTTGCCTGTTTAGCTGAGAAAATTGAATATGTGTAGAGAGACACTATAACCAAAATAAAAATGATGGACAAAGACACCAAAAAAATCTGCAAGGCAATCTCGTTGGGAGTCTTTTTTCTACTTGCTCCTTCTACCATAGCAATCATTTTATCCAGAAAGCTTTCTCCTGCTTCGCTGGTTACTCTAACCACAAGCCAATCGGAAAGTACAGTTGTTCCCCCTGTAACAGCACTTCTATCTCCACCTGCTTCACGTATAACAGGAGCTGATTCACCGGTAATCGCACTTTCATCTACAGATGCTGCTCCATCTATTACCTCACCATCTGCGGGGATCAATTCACCGGCTTTAACGATAACCAAGTCGTCTTTTTTAAGAGAAACAGAAGATACAGCTGAGACCTCATTCTTTTTCTCTACGGAGGCAATAAGGTGAGCCTCCACATCTTTCTTAGCAGCTCGAAGGGAATCAGCCTGAGCTTTTCCACGTCCTTCCGCAAT
>CAZTGQ010000242.1:0-2859 GCA_964613345.1 uncultured Acidaminococcales bacterium
TTCCCTTCCTAGGCTGAACCAATTCTTCACCAAGAGATTAGCTTAAAAATTATATTTATAATGAGAGGAATTTAAGATGGCTAGATTATATGTAGAACCCTTTAGTGGGATTAGTGGTAATATGTTTTTGGGAGCTCTTTTGGATTTAGGTGCATCCTTTGCCAAAGTGGAGACTGAACTGAAAAAGTTGAAGCTAGGGGAGTATCAGTTGATTTACGAGCATGTAGATAAATGCGGCATTCACGCTACCCATTTTGATGTATTATTGCCAGAGCTCCATGAACATCACCATGATCAGGAGCACCGCCATGATGAAGAAGCTCATCATCACGCTCATCATGAAGAGCAGCATGTTCATCAGCAGGAGCAGCATAGCGATTTTTCGCCTCACTCACATCATCATGAGCATAGAAATTTAGCAGCAATTTTAGAGATTATCAATAATTCCACACTCAGTGAAAGCATCAAGCTTAGGTCTGCCCAGGTTTTTACAGAGCTGGGAAAAGCAGAAGCCAAGGTTCACGGTAAAAGCCTAGAAGAAATACATTTTCATGAGGTAGGTGCCATTGACACCATCATTGATATAGTTGGCTGTCTTTTAGCTTTAGAGGATCTGGGAATTGACACTATTTATACAGGTAAACTACAAACAGGACAGGGCTTTGTGCGCTGCGCCCATGGACTCATGCCCATACCTGCTCCTGCTACAGCAGAGCTTTTAAAGGATTTGCCCTATTATCAGGGGAATATTACTAGGGAACTGGTTACGCCTACGGGAGCAGCACTTTTACATACCTTAGCGAAGAGTGCGGAGGAGCTTCCCCCAGGCTTTCAGGCGGACTCTATTGGTTATGGAGCAGGCACGTGGGATTTATCCATTCCCATTGTGCTACGCTTACATTTAGAAAGACAAGAAACCCCTAATAATCAGGGTAAGGAGAGCTTATTTGTGCTGGCAACTAACCTAGATGATTCTACGGGCGAAGTGTGTGGCTTTGTGACAGAGAGGCTGCTGGCTGCCGGGGCCTTAGATGCTTGGTATACACCTATTTATATGAAGAAGGGCAGACCTGCTTGGGAGCTTTCTGTCCTAGCAGGTGGTGAGATGTTACCCCATATGCAGAAAATTATCTTTACAGAAACATCTACTTTAGGTGTGCGTATTCAGGCCGTGGATAGAACTGCTTTGACAAGAGAAATTTTTCCCGTGCAGCTTTCTTATGGTACGATAAGGGTTAAGGCTGCATTCTTTGAAGGGAAGCTGGTTAATGTGGCTCCGGAATATGAAGACTGCAAGAAAATAGCGATGGAACAGAAGATACCTTTAAAAATTGTTTTGGCTCAGGCAGGAGAGGAAGGTCGTAAAATTGCTACCTCAGGACTTTGATATTTATATTGCCAGCCTTAAGGACAAATTAGCTCTTTTAGGTGGAACAACTGTTAGCGTAAAAAAAATAAATTATGGTCAGCAGCTTATCTGTCAGGATGGCAAGCAAAAGATAGTGCTTTCTATTTATAATGGAAAAAAAGGCTTAAAAACCGTTTGGGGTGGCGCCGGAGGTGTGCTTCAGGAAAGAGCGGAGGCCCTTTTAGCAGGCGTAGAAGTAAAACCTGCTACCTATTCTTCGGTCAGTGAGGATTCTCTTTCTCTTTTGACTCAAGAGGAGGGCTTTGATTACTTATGGTGTGGTAGTGATGAATCCGGCAAGGGGGATTTTTTTGGTCCCCTAGTTGTTGCTGCTGTTTTGGTAAATAAGGATATTGCTACTAAGCTGGAAAAATTCGGAGTTCGTGACAGTAAAGAGCTTACTGATGACAAAATTAAGCAATTAGCAGATAAAATTGAAGCACTAGCTCCAGTACATGCAGTTTTAGCTTTACGTCCTAGAGAATATAATCTCCGTTACGCAGAGTTAAAAAAACAGGGGAAAAATCTCAATGATTTATTGTCAGGAGGTCATGCTGCTGCTTTAAAAAAGGTCTTAAAAGCTGATGCTAACTGTCATTTTGCCCTAGTAGATCGTTTTACTATGCATAATAATATTGCTCAGCAGCTGGCCCTTGACTTTCCCTGGGTAAAGGTGGTTCAGCAGCCCAAGGCAGAAAAAGATATGGCGGTAGCAGCCGCTTCCATTTTAGCTAGGGCTAAATTTGTAGAAATTATGGATGAATTGTCTTCTACTTTGGGTATGAATTTGCCTAAAGGAGGAGGAGAGCAGGCTACAAATTGCGCTCAGGAAATCGCTAGTAGTAAGGGAGTGGCTATTTTAAATAGCTTTGTCAAGGTTCATTTTGCTAATTTCACTAGGCTACATCTATAGAGGAACTGATTTCTTCACTAGGCGATAAGCTTTATCCGTGCTATAATATTCTACGGTATAAAAATAAAGGGGCTTTGCTCCTAAGGTCTGGCGGTTAAGCATGAATAAACAATTATTCCGTATGCTTTGTGCCCTTTTTGTGGTAGTAATTGGCATTTCAGTTGCGGTTATATATTTTACCTTTGATATCAGAGCTTTTAATTACCTTACCATGTTTAATCCATGGTTTATTTTGCTTGCTTTAGCAACCCTAGTAGCTGGATTGTTCTTCGATGCTACTCGTCTCATTACCCTGACAGAATTATCAGGGGAGAAAATTGATTATAAGCATGTGGTGAATGTGGTGTTGAGTAATTATTTTTTGGCCCTCTTAACTCCTGGTCAAGGCGGTGGAGGACTAGCTCAGCTAATGTTTATGAAGAGAGCCGGGGTACCGGTAGCAAAATCTACTCTCATTATTATAGTACGAACATTTATGTCCATACTGTTTCTCTTTTTTACCATGCCCATTGTTTTCTATCTAGATCCCAGCTTGGTA